>NZ_POSF01000001.1 GCF_004343605.1 Dehalobacter sp. 12DCB1 | reverse complement strand
CCCGCCGCTGTTAAGGGTGACAGTGCCGCCTTCGCGGGTAATGTCCGGATCGCCCGTTGCCCGCACCCAGGCAGGGGCGTCGGGATCTTCGGTATGAAGGGTAACGTTGTCTCTTTTTTCCGTCAGATAATCTTCGTAAGTCCGCTGGAATACATCCTCGGCAAGCCATTCCTTAAACCGGGGCAGGGTGGCATAGGCTTCATAAAAAGCCGAGTGTTCCTCCCGCATGGAATAGACAATGCGGTCGATGGCCTCGTCCAGCTCCCGTTCCGCACTGTCAGGGTCGGTATCCCTGTCCCGGAGGTATGGGTAGATCTGGTCGGTTCGTATCTTATTGACTATTTGGGGCAGATACGCCTGATACAGCACACGGGGGGACAGTATTTCCATCTTTTCTTCGGCTGGTTTCACCGGTCCTCTCTCGTCTGCAATAAGATGGTCGTTTAAGGGATTTTCCCGCAGCATCCGGTCAAAGTCATCCCGTGCCAGCTCTTTGCTGAACAGCGGAAAGCTTATGTCCCGGAGAATAAACCTGCCTCCGTCAAAGGAAAAAATCTCATATTCATCCGCGCCAAGATACACAGTGTCGCCAAGAGAGAAGGCGTAATGGGCATTTTCCCTTGATGGCGGCTCCCGTTTTTCGAAGGAGGCTGGTTCCCGGTTCAGGATTTCCCGGGCGTAGGCTTGTTCGGAAAGCTGCCTGCGGCGTTCCTCCACCAGCTGTTCATAAATTGGGAGGTATTCTATTTCCAGGTATTCTCTTTCCTCGCCGTTCAAATAGCGGCCGGCGGCAATCAATTCACCAAGCCGTTTGGCAACCTGGTTCCAGGACAGTCTTAATCCCGGATTTGTTATGAAGCTGCCGCTTTTGCTTAAGGAGATCCCTTTACTGTCATGCCATTGGTTGCCACAGGTTCCATCCAGGAAAATATGAGTACCGCCGCCGATTCCGTACTCTCGCTTTAAAAAATCAATGGTTTCTTTTGCGGTATGCTGTTCCCTATAGTGGAGATAAACACGGAATTTGCCGTTTTGGAAACCCGTGCCCCGGCATAGGGCATGGTCGATTTCTTCCTGGGGAATAGAAAAAGCGGAGGTTTTTTCGTCCTCCGCCTGTTCTATGGTTTCAAGTTGCTGTTCAACAGTAGGGAAAATGGTTAGCTGTAAACGATCTCCGCCAGGACTGTTTCCTCCGCCGAATGCCGTAGACTGTTCAGGTGCCCCGTCCAGCCAAGCGGGTCGATCGCCTTGTCCGGCGCGGGACTTCTCTGCAAGAGCTTCGCCGTAATCTGTTCGATGCGCTCCTTCGCCGTCCAGTCGGTCTCCGCCAGGTGGCTGTTCAGCTTGCCAGACAGCATCAGGCTGGCGTACATCCCTTTTCTGTGGTTTTTCAGATATGTCTTGCGCAACATCCCAAACTTGCCTATGGGCGTTGCTTCCTCCGGCAGCGTCAGGTTGGGTATCAGGTAATCGCACTGTTGGGTGTAGGTCAGTTCCATATTCACCAATCCTTTCAGGCTCTTGAGCATGCTTTACGCTTTCATTGTGCGGAACGTCCTGAATTTTTGCAATGGTGCGATTTTGTTTTTTCTCTGCGATTTGCAGTTCCTTGACCGTCGTCTCGATTTCCCGCAGGAGCATTTCGGAAATATCGCTGGTGGCGGTTCCCAAGCGGGAAACGGTATCCAGTGTATTGAAATTGGCAACGTCCTGAAAATCCTCTAAGGTCAGGTATTGATCGGCATTGCAGCCACATCGGACTAAGAGCATGTAGGCCACGGAGCTTTTTAAAGCGTTCCTAAAAAAGATTTCGACATTGAGGTCATCCAGTTCCTCCAAAAAACTGTTCTCCCGAAAGGAAAGCAATTCGGGCAGATAATCCGTAAAATTGTCCTCCACCGCATTGTGGGCGGCTGAAACCAGGGCGGCGGGCAAGTTGCTTTTATCGTCCAGGTCGCCAAAGGCATTCCCCAGCGTTTCCGTTACAGTTTCGGCGTACCGGTCCCGCATGGTCCAAAGGATGTCGGGACGGTTATACCGGCTGTTGGTGTCGGACACGTCGAACACATGGTGCAGGCTCAACCGGGCCCCGCTGTCATTGATGAGGGCAATGCCCTTTGCCCCGCGGTTGACCCAACGACCCAATTTTTGATTCCATATTTCGATGGGAGCGCAGGCTGTCGCGTCAGGTCGCTGCGCGTAAATCAAAAGCTGGTCCTGAAACGGGTATTTATAGTTCCAGGCAGCCGTTTTCAGAAAGAAGGTCCAGTTGACATAGTTTCTTGTGATACTGCGGGCTGTTGTCTGCGATAACTCTGTAATTAACTGCAATTTCGTTACCAACATTTATCCCTCCTTCCTTAAATGAGTATTGGTTGTGGATAACCTTCCTGTTTGCTCCGAACAACAAGGCCCATTATCGTTCCGGACTTCATTTTTCCTTTTTGGGAGCAGGCTTTATTTTTCGCCATTACCTTTACCGTGAGCCGTTCTCTTGCCTTTTTATAGCAGTTAGCATAGAAGTTATAATCGCTCTGCTGTAACTCTCCTAACGCTCCGGCACAGACTTTTTCTTCCCGTTCTGCCTCGCCGGATTCTCGCCGACGTTTTGTTCCTGCCGGAGGCTTTTCAAATGATGGACTTCATCCAGCGCGCGGTTGCACAAATCTTCAAGGGCGGTCAGGCGGTCATTGCAGTAATGGCCCCAATAATAATCCTTTTCCCCCTTTTTGACCTTCCAGGTTACAAATTTGGCGGGAGCACTTTCGCTCTGCCCGATGACAAATTCAGCATTACCCACGCTTAGTCGGTCGGTGATGGTATACCCGGCATTAATCTCCTTCTCCATAACCCAAACCCCCTAACGCTCTTGTTCGTGTTTTTGCTGCTTTGCCTGCCGCTCCGCCTGTATTTGTTTCAGGCGTTCTTTCGCCCAATCGGGCATATATTCCGGCTTGAGCGTACCCAAAATGTCCTCCCGGTTCCAGCGCGATTCCTTGCCGGAGTAAAGGTTGACGGTGTAGACCGCGCGGCCTCTGGAATTGCCATGAGCGCCAAAACCGCCAGTGACCAGCACAAGCTGCTTATCGGCGGTGCGATATTCGTGGCGCAGACACTCCGGGCGGATGATTACTACTTTGTTTTCAATGCTCTCTTTGTAATCATTTGGAATGCAATGCTTCAAGGTAAAAGGCTGCAAAGGAACCGTGATTTTGTGCCGTTCCGCTTTAACTGCTTCACATTGTGTTTTGATACGGTCGGTAAACTCAGTGATCATTTCCAGATAATCTACGCTTCCCATAGCATTACTATATTGGTCAAGGCCTAAATGGTTATCCCAGGAACAGTTGCAGACAATATATGGACAGGAGGGGTTTTTATCGTTCACTAAAAATAAGATTTCTTTATCTCCAACATGGATGGCGAGTTTTACCTCATAGGTATCTACCATGCGTTTAGAATCATCCATTTTGCTATCACTCCAATCAAATGGATGGCGGAATAGGGATGGTATCGCCATCCCGTTCATAAAAAAAAGCTCCCTGCATTTAAATAGAGAGCACCATTACAGGCCGAAAAAGAAGGGCGGTTGGTTTTTTCGCTCCTTCTCAGTAGCCTGAACTTTGTTATCCTTCTGTATCTTTTTATTGCCCGTATGAACCTGGCGAATAAGGGTACGAAAGACTTTCGGCTTCTTTTCTGCTGTCTGTTTCATAAAAAGGTTCCTTTCTGGGATCAATTTAGTGGTTTACCAGACCAAGAGTATTTCTTTTTCGGCTGGTAAATTTTGAGGGGAGGGGTGTGGGGAGGGGGAAACGGCAAGTCCCCAATTCGATGACTGCAAACAAATGGACATACCACCCCCTTGGCATACAATTTCTATAAGGTTGTTAAGCTTCAAACAAAATGCACTTTTTCTTGCTGCATTTACTGTGATGCTTGACAAAGTAAAGACAGTGCTTGCAATCCCGCTCTTCCACCGTTTTAGTACTAATACTTTCGCGGTCAAATTCCGGTTTCTCCTGCATAATGCGTTCGTATTTGCGCAACTGTCCTTCTGTAAAGTACATAGAGGCACCTCCTTTTAAAAAAGGACAATAAAAAATGCTCCTACTGATTTAAGAGCAAAATGATTATTTTTATGCAGCTGTAGTAACCTGTTTCATCGTTCCTGCTGCTCCCGATGGCGCTTCTTGAACCAGCTTTCCAGAAGCTGGACAACTAACTCCTCCTTTTGTTTTTCGGTAAAGTTTTTAGGAAAATAGCGGTCGATACGGTCACGCTGAATATGGAATCTTTCTTTTTGATTGGGCTTTTCTTCCGATAGAATGGAATAGATAACGTCAATGTTAAGTCTGCCATCCTGGCTGAACTTCTTCAGCCGCTGTGCTTGTGACAGGGAAGGGGTGCAGTCCTCCGACTGTATGGTATTGTAAAGGTCCTGCTGTTCATTTTCGGACAGGTAGGAAAGCTCCACAGCGGGACGAAAAGCAACCTGATTATCATCAACCATTTGCAATATAGAAGGAATAAGTTCTGTGAGTCGAATATACCTTTGTATTTGTCTCCCACTTTCTCCTGTGTTTTCACCTAGTATATCTGCACTTACAGACTTCTCGACCACTGGTCGAGAAGTTAAATCTGTTCTTTGTCCCTGTCGTTTCATGGCTTCCAACTTCATTCTGTAGGCAAAAGCTTTTTCACTTGGCAAAATGCTCTCCCGTTGCAAGTTGCTGTCAACCATAATAATTGTGGCTTCATCGTCGTCCAATTCGCGGACAATACAAGGCATTGTTTTCTTGCCCGCAAGTTCGCTTGCTTTTTTGCGGCGGTGACCGGCTACCATTTCATAGCCGCCGTCCGGTTTGGGGCGCACAAGACCGGGAACTAAAACGCCGTACTGCGTTACGCTGTCTGCCATTTCCAGCATAGCTTCATCCGCTTTTACTTTAAAAGGATGGCTTGGAAAATCACTGATTTCCGACAGAGAAATATCCAGAACCTTTTCCCGCTGACTATCTGCACGGTTTTCCTCCGTGGTAAATAATTCATCTACTGAGGTCAGCTTGATGCTGCTTCGCACGTCGTTTTTCGTCAATGTCCTGCACCTCCTTCGTAAAGGCTTGATAGGCTCTGGCAGCTATTCCGTGCGGATCGAACGCATAAATGCTTTTTCCCTGCGCGCTTGTTTCAGCCGCCCGGATGGACAGGGGAATTTCTGTTTGAAAGACTCGCAGTTTGTCGCCGTAGTCCCGCCGCAGGACAAAGGAAATATCCTTTGCGAAATTGGTGCGGTTATCCATCATTGTTAGCAACACACCGTCAATGGTAAGCCTGGGATTGATTTGCCTTCTCACCCTGGCAATGGTCTGTAAAAGCTGTGTCATTCCTTTAGCGGGCAAATAGTGGGCCTGGACGGGAATGATTACGCTGTCTGCGGCTGCAAGGGCGTTGATAGTCATCATGCCAAGAGAGGGCATGCAATCTATTAGCACATAATCATACCTGTCTTTGACCGTGTTGATATATGTGCGGAGTATCGTTTCCCGGCTCATGGTGTTGACCAGCGACACCTCAATAGCAGACAGTTCAATGTTTCCCGGCATCAGGTCTACGCCTTCTGCATGGTGAAGGATACCCTCATCAGGTTCATACGGTTCCTCCGTCATGATTTTGGTTAGGACGCTGGCCAATGAAACAGGAAGATTGTCTGGCTCTTGATAGCCTAAAGAATCCGTCAGATTGCCCTGTGCGTCCGAGTCCACCAGTAATACTTTTTTTCCTTGCCTGGCAAGTCCGATGCCCAGATTGACTGCTGTCGTCGTTTTTCCAGTGCCACCTTTTTGATTGGCCAAGGCAATTACTTTTGACACTTAAATTTCCTCCTTTCATGCAAAAAAGCCATTTGCTCTATAACAGAACAAACGGCTCGACCCTCATTGTTGCAACTCCCTATTAAACAAATATTCAATGACACTCTTTTTCTGAAGAAGGTATGCATTACGGCGTCTGATATATTTTACCTTACTGAATTTGCACCATGAAATTATTGTACTTGTTGAATGACCGGTGACTTGTTGTATTTGCAAACTGGTCATCATATCTGGATAATCTGCAAATTGCAGTTCAAGATATTGCATGTAATCTCTAACCTCATTTATACCCTTTAGCTTGTAATGATCTTTATAATAATCAGACCGCGGTTTGGGCTTATATCGCCTAATCTCACTCGGTAAAAATGGATTGTTATAATGATTAGGCAGATAATATTTTTTAGGATTTTTGTCTCTGTCTTCTAAGAAGAAAATAATATCTTTTATTGCAATTTTATATCTGCGTGTCTTTTTGCCAGAATCAATGCAAGGAATAAAGCCATTTTCCAGATAATGACGCGCTGTATTTTTGCTAATATGGCATATCTTGTAGAATTGATCTTTCGTTATAAATTCGGGATACCTATCTATTAGAAAGCTATAGTCAGACACTCACGGCACCTCGCTTTGACATGAAAGTATCAAAGAGTTGCTCAAATTGTCTGGCTTGCTCTTTATGCACGTCTGATTTCCTTGTTATGTTTCTATAATACGGGCCGATTAAAAAATCAAGGAAAGTATCTTTTGTTATAAAGGACCCCTTACCTCTACGAAATGATTGTATTCGCTTGTTTTTAAAGATCAGAGGCTTCAATTCATTGCGCAGTATCCAATTGTTTACTGCTGTTTTTGAATATCCGGTAAAACGCATTACATCAGAAACTAAAAGCAGTTTAGGGAATTTACGCAATTGCTTTTGGTAATAACGGTGCAAACCTTCAATAAACTCATTTTCTGATTCAGCGAAGCACATCGTTTCGTATTGGTATCGCAGAATGTCGATAATCTTTATCCGTTGTCTTCTTCCTTCTGATGTGTTTATATATTCAAATGGAATCATGCCTTTTTTCTGGATGGAGTAGGCCGTGGATGTGCAAATACCCAAGATGACACACATTTCTTTCTGCGTGACATATTCAGGATAACGATCAATTACTGAAGAACAATATTCATCAAAATTCATTTACTTCACTCACTTTTCTCGAATTTGTCAACGGCAAGTGGTGAAAGCAAATCTAAGAGTTAAAAATGATAGTTTTTTCTAGTTCTATCCGAGTTCTATCCAAAACAGGTTTTGGATCAATTTTTTCGTTATTTTTTTGCTATGTTCTACTTTCCTTGTAAATAAGGAAAAATTCTCTGAAACCCTGATTCCATAAGGTTCTCGTGGATTTTTATCTACATGTATTTACTGCTAATTTCCACTATTTCCTGCTTTAATAGTTGCACTCGAAATGCGGTTGTCCGCAAGGGCACGTGGGTTCGAATCCCACCTTCTCCGCCATTGAAGATAAAGCTTCATCGTAAGATGGAGCTTATTTAAATAAGAAGGTGGGATTCGAACGGGCGGCCGCTCCTGCTGTCATCCATGGCCTGGTGGCAAAGTAAATTAGTTATTAAATAGTTTGTCCCCATACTTAGCATATAACGAGTTGAACCAAAGCTTGTATTGCTCTCGCTTTTCTTGTTTATTTTTATACATTTCATTATCAGCATTCCTATAAATGTGATCTAAGCTGCCATTATGAGCATTCCCTAATGCAGCACCAATGGAAAAACTCACAGGTAAATAAGAGTTTTCTTTGTTATGTTTGTCGAGTTCAAATTCGATTCTTTGACAGACCTCTTTTAATGAGCCAGGTGAACAATTTGGTAAAATAATTGCAAATTCATCACCACCTACCCGGGCAGCAACGTCGTTTTCTCGGACAGAACGACGAAGTATTGAAGCAGTGGAAGTAATAAGCAAATCTCCGGCATGATGTCCCAAAGTATCGTTTGCTACTTTAAGCCCGTCAACATCACATTCTATAATCGCTACTGGATTAGACCTGCCTGAACACAGTCTTAACAATTCTTCATTAAAGAATGCTCTGTTGTATAATCCTGTAAGATCATCGTGAAAACTGATAAATTTTAACCTGTCCTCAATTTGTTTTCTATATGTTAAATCCGTAAATATGATCACTGTACCTTTATATTTTTCACTTACGTCCAGCATGCGGTGAAAGTTTATAACCAGATTCCTGGTTTCTAATTCGAGCATCTTCAAATTCTTTTCAATGGATATTTCAATATCATTTCCGCTGATAAAAGTAGTGAATTCTTCTGCAAGCCAAGGTAATGCATGTACTAAATATATTTTATGTTTTTCACTGGAATAATAAGATGTCCCATCAATTCCTGCAGACTTAAGAAACTCTTTAGCAGCATTGTTCATGTTGTCAATCATATTATTACTATCCAAAATGATCGAAGGAGTTGGAATGCTTTCAAATATTGTTAAATACTTATTCTTTTCATTCGTCATCATACGATTTGTATTTTGAAGACTTAGCGTAAGTACTTCCTTTTTCTCGTTGATCCACTCACTGCTAAAAGCTAATTCTACACGATCAAAAAACCGATTAATAAACAATAAGAAGTAATCACAATCTATATTTTTTTTTCTATAAGTTTCTATTATCAGATCGAGATAGGATTGACGATAATATTTCATCAATCCTAAAAACATTTCTAGGGTAACTCCACGTTTACGATGAAGCTGTGCTTCAAGTATCCCAAAAGAACCAATTGGATCATTTACATAATCTTCATCCACATTTAATTCAGGTATAGATTCACAGGACTTGAGAACTGAGATTAAAGCTTCGGATAACCCGTCAATTGATGTACGCCAAGCTTCTTCCAGAGTAGAGGTGTATTTTGTATAATTATGCATTTTTGCATATTCTAAGGTACGTCTAATTAAAAATGTTTGATTTGATTGGATCAACTCAACTGGCTCTTTCATCATAGTCCCTCCTCTCCTTTAGAAAGAATTAAAAAGTGTATTTAGAATCAATGATTCGACATTAAATGACATACTCCTCTCCGTTTGTATCAAACTATCATTTGGGATTATGCAGATCCATATTTCCTAATTTGATGGGACTTAATTCCTAAATATTAAGGAAGAAAAAGGAATTAAATTAATACTGTAGAATTTAAATTTCACGTAGTTAATCTTATTTTTTAATTGAGAGTAAGTTACTCGCATGCAACCGGTGGTATGAAAGGAGAAAAACCATGAAACCTCGTTTATCTAGAAATATTGCAATCGCGATATGTGCAGTCATTTTTTGTTTAGGCATAGTCACCTATGGTTATGCGCAAAATGCTTCCTGGTCCGGATTAAGAATAGGCGAAGATAAAACTCCTTATGTTGCTGTGGCAGTGAATGGGGAGATTTCCGGTGATAAAATTATCTTACATTGGGACCAGGTTGATCATCCTAAATTTTCCGGCTATAAAGTGGTGATTTCAAAGAGCAATCCGAATCCGAAGTATCCTGACGACGGGTATTTATACTACATTACCGACAAGACCACGACCAGTGCGGTGATCAATAACAGTGAAGCATATAAAAACGGAGACTTTGGCGAGAAACTTGTCCCTGGTGAAAAATACTATTTTAGTATTACGGTGCTTTATTCGGATAAGACCGTTCCGGGTGACAGTTTGCAATTGACGTATCCGGTCGGTACGGCTGTCTCTTCACCGGAACCTGCCGAGGAAGCTATCGCAACGCCGACCGAAACAACGCAACCCACCAAGGAAACACCGGCTACAGAAACAAAACCCACTGTCAAACCAGCTGTATCTCCCTCTTCAAAGGCGCCTCAGGTAACCGTTTCTACGGACAACAACCGGCTCATTGTCAAATGGAATTCGATTTACAGTGAAAGCTTCCAGGGCTATAAGGTCGTTATTTCCAAAAATAATTCCAGACCGGCCTATCCCAGTAGCGGTTATTTGACCTACATTACCAATCAAAGCACCAGCCGGTGGGTAATCGACAACAGCACAGCGTATCACGGCGGAGACTTTGGCAGTTATCTGACTCCCGGACAGGCGTATTACGTTAGTGTGACGGCTTTATACAGCGATGGCAAGGTTGCCGGAAATGCCGTCCATGTCACGTATCCGGCCGATGGATACGATCCACTAGCAGAGAAGGAAGGTGTCCAACAGAGCTTGGATCCGATTGCCATATCGGCAACAGCCAGCGACAGTAATTTGGTTTTGAGCTGGCCAGCTTCAGAAGCAGCAAATTTTGAAGGCTACAAAGTGGTCATTTCAAAGAGTAATCCCAACCCAAAATATCCAAATGACGGTTATCTGGAGTGGATTACCGACCGGAACAGGACTTCGGTGACAATAAACGCTGACACTTATTATCAGGGTGATATCCAGGGTAATTTAGTTTCCGGTGAGTACTACTATTTCAGTATCAGCATCATTTACGACGGATGGATCATTGTTCCGGGCCCTGCGCAATATGTCAGGATCCCTTAGCTGAGAAAATCTTCAGTTTTGGCTCGTTTTTCATGTGAAAAGCGGGCCTTTCTGTTGGTCTGAAACATAAAACGCAAAAAGTAAAAAGCAAAAAAAGTTCTTTTTTTTTTGAACATAATCATATATTATAAGTAGGTAGTAATAAAAAAATATACTTGTAGAATGGAAGGATGGGAGAGAATGTTGCCACTACTGCTTGCACTGCTGCCAATAGTAGTCATTGTTGTTATGCTTATTGTGTTTAAAAAGCCAGCCCATACCAGTGGAATTGTGGGTTGGCTTGCTGTTTCTCTTGTGGCGTTTTTGTTTTTCCAGACGTCGGGAGAAGTCATTGTACGCTCGACACTGGCCGGTCTGATTAAATCTTTTTCGGTATCATTGATCGTAGCCACATCGCTGCTGCAAATGGCCTATATGGAAAAGACAGGGGCCTTAAGACGAATTATTATATTTATTAAAACCTTAGCCAGTGAAAACAGAGCCGTTCAGATTATGATGATTAACATTGGATTTGGAACGCTGATGGTTGCCGTCGGGGCAACTCCCGTATCTCTTCTGCCGCCTATCTTAATTGCGATGGGATACTCTACGTATGTAGCCATAGCTTTACCGGCGATCGGATATGACTCCCTGTGTACGTATGCCTTACTCGGTGCCCCGATTGTGGTGTTTGTGGATATTGCGAACAGCTTTTTAGGAAAAGGCAATGAAATTACCCTTTCTCAGGCCGGAAGCGTCTTCTTTATGTTTTTGCCGGTTGTATCTACCCTGATCGGCTTTTCGATGCTTTGGATTGTCGGAAAGTGGAAAGCTGTCAAAGAGGGGATTGTCCCGGTATTGGTTACGGGCATTACAATTTCGATTGTCGCTTATTTTACCAATCATTATGACAATCTGGTCGTCCTCACAGGAGTCTTAAGTGGTTTTGCAGTCATTCTTGTAATGGTTCTGTATCTTAAGCTAACGGGTAAAAAAATTATTGATCGAAGCCGGCTGACGTCGGAAGAACTTGCCTATGAAAAAGAATATCCTTTGTGGAAAGCCATTATGCCCTGGCTGCTTTTGATCGTTCTGATTCTGGCGCTGAACCTGCCGAAGGAATCTTTCGATTATTTATACCGGACACTGACGCTTGGTATTCCCGGCTTATCTGCAGACGGCAAGCCGATAGCAACCAGAGCTTTATGGAATGCCTACACCTGGATTCTGGTCAGCATCTTGATTTCGATCCCGATTATGCGCCCAAAAGCCGCCCAAATTAAAGATTCAATAAAAGTTTGGTGGCGAAGGGCACCAAAACCTGTTTTCTCAGCGGCGATCTTCTTTGCGATCGGTGAAGTCATGAATATGTCTGGATTTAATATGGCTTCCAATCTCAATGCCGCACTGCCGAAAACACTGTGCCCAAGTATGGTGAAAGTACTCGCAGACTATTCCGCACAGGCTTTTCATGGAGCCTACGGTGCTGTTGTAAGCTTTATCGGATTATTCGGAGGATTCATTACCGGAAGTGAAGCTTCGACGATTGCCATGTTTGCGAAATATACCATGTCAACAGCAAGTAATCTGAACTGGGGACTGACAGGGATTATTATTGTTACAGCCGGTTTAGCCTTTGGTGGAGGTCTGGCCAGTGTTATTTCTCCAGCAAAGCTTCAAAATGCAGCCGCTTCGATTGATAAGCTTGGAGAAGAAAACAAAGTTATACGCGTAGCGTTTGTTATCTCGCTCATCTTGTCAGCTGTGACTGCAGCTGTCGTAGTCGCCTTGCTGAAGTTCCTGGTGTGATCAGGAGATTATATCGTAAAAAGGGTTTCTGCCCAAAGATGATCCCTCAGTGTCCTAATCTGCTGAAAAACTGGTCGTCTAAATAAGAACAAGGACTTCACAATTGTGAAGTCCTTGTTCTTATTTTTATATTCAGCATTATATCAGCCTGAACTATCCTACGCTGACAGCAGGCTGATTTTTGCTAAGCCGTCTTATTTCCAGCGTTATCAACATTGCTGTGATCAGAACGGATAAGATATCCGCAATCGGTGCAGCTCGCCAGACACCCTCAATTCCCCAAAAATGAGGCAGGACCAAAAGAAGCGGTATATAGAGCAGTACCTGCCGGGAAAGGCTCAGAACAGATGATTGAAGCGGTTTGCCGACTGCCTGAAAGTAACTTGAGCAAATAATTTGAAAACCAATCAGCGGGAACATGGTAAAAAATACCAGTATCACGTGAGTTGCCAGTACTGTAAGCGCCGTATCGTTGTCACTGAACAAGCCAATAATTTGTTCGGGCCAGAGATGTATGACCAGATAACCGACAACAGCAATACCGGTGCTCGCGATGATGGCCTTCTTCAACGCTGCCTTAACTCTTTCAAACTGCCCGGCTCCATAGTTAAAGCCTATGATAGGCTGAGCACCCTGGCTGACACCGATAATCGGCATAAAGAACAATGTTGAAATACTCATAATGACGCCGACGGCAGACAGCGCCAGGTCGCCGCCATAAAGCATGACACTCTTATTCAAAAGCATATTCTGCAAACTGTTGGCAAGTTGCATCGCAAACGGAGCAAAGCCAATGGACAATATGACTAGATAGATCGAAAAATCCGGTTTTAAATTTTTTAGGCGAAGCTTAAGTGTGCTGTGGCCGAGAAGAAAATAGCCCAATACCCAAAGCGACGTAATGAATTGACCCGAGACCGTTGCGAGTGCGGAACCCGCTATACCTAATCCCAAATGGAAAATAAAAATGTAATTCAACACCCCGTTAATCACAGCGCCGAGAATTTGCGTCAGCATCGCAATCCTGGGGTTTCCTTCAGCTCTGATAAAATTGTTCATGCCAAAACCGATTGCCCCAAAAACGGATCCTGCAACAATAATATTGGTAAAATCAAGTGCATTGGGCAATACTTCCTGATTAGCACCAAAAAAGACCAAAAGCTGTTCAGAAAATGAGAAATAGAAGGCCATAAAAAGGAGCGGAAGCATAATCAAGAGAGTAAGTGCATTACCTACAATTTTTTCGGCTTCTTCTTTTTTCTGTTCTCCGAGCCGAATGGAGATTAATGCTGTTGCACCAATACCAACCAGCATCCCAAGTGCCATAAACAGAAGCATAATTGGGAAGGCCACTGTCGTTGCAGCAATTGCAAGTGTACCAACGCCGCGGCCCACAAAAATCCGGTCAACAATATTATATAAGGCATTCACCAACATACCGACAATCGCCGGCCAGGAGAATTGCCATAATAGCTTCCCGATGCTTTTATTACCGAATTCAAAACTTTTATCCATGTACAGTCCCCTTCTACAATTTTTTCATAAATTGCACTACATACCTGAGGCTCAGCATAAATTGATTCATTTCTTCGGGGTCTGAAGTAAACATCAATTCATTCAGTCTCTTTTCATACAGCACCATCAATGTATCCATCTCTGTTTTGCCTAAAGAACTCAGGGAAATTAAAGACTTCCGCCTGTCGTTTTTATCCTCGGAACGGATGATTAGACCCCATTCCGTCAATTGATCGATCAGGGTGGTAAGGCTGCCCTTCTCTATATCCAGCTTTTTAGCTATTTTTGTTAGGGTCAGCTGCTCATTGTGGTAGAGAAGATTGATAATTTTCATATGGTTTTTTTTAAGCGGAGCCGAACCTATGTATTCCTTTCGAAAATGGCACAGGAATTTTTCGTGTAAATCTCCCATTAAGGAAAAAAACAAATCTTGTATTTCCTTGGCTTCGCATTGACTCATGCTATCCACCTCAAGAAATAGTAAGAATACTTATTATCAGAAATAAGACAATTATTATACTAACATTGTTGGTAAGCATTTGTCAAAAAAATAAAAGGACTTTATTCCAGAAGAATCCTTTTATTCAAAACTAATATTCTGTTCCTAATATTACTGATCGCCAAGGAGCGCCGATAGACGGACTCCAAGGGCTTGAGTAAGATGGAAAAGTGTTTTAATAGATGGATTTGTTTTATCTCTTTCGATTTCACATAGATAAGAAACGGAAATACCGGCAATCTCAGCCAATTCCTTTTGTTTTAAATGCTTTTTCTTCCGGATATCCCGGATTTTTGAACCAAGGGACATAACACCACCTCCGCCTAATAATTACGCATATAGCGTAATTGTGCAACGGCTAAATTTAGCCGTCTGCCAAAAATAGGTTCCAATCCCAAGAAAATATAGGATATTCTTCCACATTGCGCATATTTACGTCAAAAATGTATAGCAATTCAGTAGACCTGGCGTTTTTCAGCAATTATACTAGTATTAATTCGCTATTATCGAAAATTTGGGGGAAATTACATTGACTGTCGGTGATCAGATTAAAGAGCAAAGAAAAGAAAAGAAGCTCACACTTCGTAAGCTTTCTGAAAGAAGCGGTATTTCTATCTCTTATTTGAGTGATATTGAACAAAACAGAAGAAGGCCTTCTTTAGATCGGCTGACAGATATTGCCCTGGGTCTAGGGGTATCGGTATCCTACCTTTTAGGGGAACAAACGAAGGATGCGGGTTCAAAACCTGAGATTTATTCACTGGCGGATAAAAGCGTCCATTTTAGGGAAGTTTTAGAGAAATTAGACGACTTTGATTTTTGGGAAGAAAAAGATCAGGAAGAATTGCTGACGTATCTGCAAATAAAAAAGAAGATCAGGGATTCCGAACCCTCCTGAGCCGTACACCGGCCTTTAAATGGATATGAGACGTTCTAAAGACGCTATTAATCAAAAATAACCGCATATATAATGGTAATAGAGGAAATTAATGGTCCTCTTTTTTGCGTTTTTTGGTTTGATGTGGTAAAATCGGTTGAAGTAAAAAAATGTAGAATTTTGTCACTTGAGATATAAGATAAAAATTATGGGAGGATCTCAAGTATAGGATAATTATATTCTGACAAAATAACAAAAGATGATGGCGAAAAGCTGTCAAAAAGTCCTTAAGGAGGAAAGACCGTGTTTCAACAGAAAAGGATTGGCCGTTTCCTGGCTATGTTCCTGGTAGCTTTTACGATTGCTGCACAGGCCATGTTTGTCGGGACAGCCGCCTTTGCCGAAGACAGGGAAAAAGTAAGCGAAGAAGAATGTAACGTCGTTAGTGTAAAAGAAGATCAAACATACAGGCAAGAGAATTTAGCACGAATTGCCAGAGGCTATCAGGTCGATGCCGAATATCTAGCGTATATTGCGAGCGTTGAAGAGACCTTTCATCTGGAACCTTATGAACTGTTTGCCTTAATTGCTCAAGAATCAAAATATGTACCTGCCACCAATATGGATGGAGGATCCTTATCCTACAATACGACCCAAATGAAATTGGCTACAGCCAAAACGGCCTACATGGCCATCACCGAATATTATCATAAAGAGATCCCTTATCCGAACGGGGAACTCCTGTCAACAGACAAATATTATGCAACCTACTTAGCCGGTGGATATCTGAGGTATTTAGAGGATGTCTATATGAATAAATATGAATCGTACACAGCATATCGATTGGGGATCAACGGCAGGTTGACCTTTTACGAGAATAATGGGCATTACAAATCGGCTTATGCAGTTCAAGTCGAATCTTTATGCCGTTCCTTTGCCCAATAATTGTTACATTCAAAAATTTTAAGTATACTTTTTCCTGGCAAAACCTAAAAAGGATTTTCACCGTGATCACGGTGAAAATCCTTTTTTAGTGGTTTAGATAGAAGAAGTTCTATCTGATATATCTCGTACAGCCATTTATTAATTGACCATATTCCAGGCAGAATCGGAAGTCATTCCTTCAATGTCCGGATAGGCGCTTTCGCCATGCTGGCTGATATCAAGGCCTGTTTCCTGTTCTTCAGTTGTCGCTGCAAGAGGAGTAATGAGACTAATGACTTTAAGGATCAAGAAGGTCATCACGCCGCAATAAGCGTAAGTTGCGAGGATGGCCAAAAGTTGTATCCCAACCTGGGAAAATGACCCGGAATAGAAAAGTCCATCCACACCATTGGGATTCAGGGCTGTGGTGCAGAAAATTCCGGCAGCTAGGGTTCCCCAGGTCCCGCCGATACCGTGAATGCCAAAAGCATCAAGTGCATCATCGTAACCCAGTTTAACTTTCAGCCAAGCGACTGCAAAGTAGCACAAACCTGAAGAAACCAGTCCGATCAAGATAGCGGCAAGAGGAGTCACGAAAGCGCAGGCAGGTGTAATGGCACCGAGCCCTGCAACCATGCCTGAGACAGCACCGAGTACGGTTGGTTTGCCATGAAGCAGTTTTTCAATAATTATCCACCCCAGCAGACCGGCACAGGCAGACAGGTGTGTAGTGGCAGAGGCAAGTACAGCAATACCGTCTGCAGCAAGTTCACTGCCACCATTAAACCCAAACCAGCCGAACCACAGGAGACCTCCGCCAAGGATCACATATGGAATGTTATGCGGAATAGCCTGCTCTGAGTCTTTATGGTAGCGTTTGCCAATATATAAAGCAGCAATTAAGGCTGAAAAGCCTGAACTAATATGGACGACAATCCCTCCAGCAAAATCCAAGACGCCCAGGTTAGCCAGCCATCCTCCGCCCCATATCCAATGAGCAAGGGGCACATAAACCAAAAGGCTCCAAAGGGATATTAAAAGGATATAGGCAGGAAAGCGCAGCCTTTCCGCTGTAGCACCGGTCATAATGGCCGGAGTGATAATTGCAAACATCATCTGATAGAGCATAAACAATAGATGGGGAATCGTCGCACCCTCCCCTTTGGGATCCAGGCCGACACCCCTCAAGCCCGCATAATCCAATCCACCGATCAAATGTCCGATATCCGGCCCAAAAGCCAGGGTATAACCGATAACAATCCAGAGAATCGAGATAATTCCGATTGCAGCGATGCTTTGCATCATGATCGACAGGACATGGCGTCTTTTGACGAGCCCTCCATAAAAAAAAGCGAGCCCGGGTATCATTAAGAAAACTAGGGCGGTGCTGAAAAGCATAAAGGCAATATCGCCATAATTCATTACAATCTCTCCTTTTTATCCTTATCATCCTTACCAGCAGATCTTTGCCATTTATGGCACCGCGACATTTGTTCAGTCAAATACTTTGTCGTCCGTAACGTATTCGACACCGTGAAGGCTATTTAGACGCCTCCACGCTTCCTTTTCCGCCGTCCATAGACATCAAAAAAGAAGCCTCCAAAAAAACCGGCCTGCAGGCTGGCTTTTTTATGGCTCCTTTGCCTAAGAAAAATATAATGAACATTCAGCAGGCTGTAAAGAGATAATAATGATAAATAATGTATACAGATAAATATACTGTATACATTATTTGTTGGCGAAGCGAATCTTATTTTCAGAAGGGATAGTTTGCTTAATTTGAGATACATAGGCCCGCATCTCTGCATAATCTGCACTATCCAGCAGCGGATCCTGCCCTGACTGATAATCGGCCAGGGCCTTTGTCACATTTAAGACGCGATATGTCTTAGGACCGGCTCCCGGAGTTTCATCAACCCAGGTCGGATAGTACGCAACATGCGTAATAACTGGTTTTTTGGCAGAACGGATATCCAGAAAAATATCAACCATAATACCCATATTTGCTGTATCTGTTTTCTGATCAGAGATAAAATTTCCCTGGGCATAGATCACCAATCCTTCTTTTTCTTTACCAGTGGTCTTGCTTTTTACTTGGAGGAAGGTGATCGGTTGGACAGCATGGACATGATTGCCCGCAATGATGTCAACCTCCGTATTTTCAAAAATCCAGGTGGCCAGATTGATCTGTTCAGCGGACGGTTTTACGGCATACTCCGTTCCCCAGTGCAAAGAGGCAATAACCAAGTCTGCTCCCAGAGTGCGCGCCTTCTCAGCATCCCTAAGAATTTTTTCCCGGTCCAGATAATTCACAGCAAAAGCTTTACCTTTAGGAAGGGTAACTCCGTTGGTACCATAGGTATAGCTTAAGAAAGCGATACGCAGGCCGGAAATTTCCTGGATCAGAATTTCTTGACTGTCTTCGGCGGTCTGATAGGTTCCCGTGTGTTTCAGACCATATTGATCCAGAAAATCGATCATCCGGCTTAGGCCCGAAAAATTCCGGTCCAAAGAGTGATTATTGGCGGTAGAGACAACATCCACACCAAGTGTATTCCGGACAGCATCAGCCATTTGTTCCGGAGTATTAAAAGAAGGATAACCGCTGTAAGTCATCTCCTTGCCAGCCAAGGTCGTTTCAAGATTGGCGAGTGTTAGGTCGGCGAGCCTTGTATTTTTTCCGATTTCTTCAAAAGAAGGGTTGAAATCATAGCCTCCGCTTGTCTGGGCGGCTTCGTACTGTGTTGGGTGGCACATGATATCCCCAAGCAGCGTAAGTTTTATTTGCGTAGATTCAGCAGCCTCAGGTTCAGAAGCAGCAGTCTCTGACGAATCGCTTTCAGAAGTAGCACTTTCGGCGGCAGGCATCAATTCTGTGGATTCAGAAGCCAGCGGCGTCTTGGTTTTTTCCCAAACGGTAAGACTAAGAAGTAAGACCACCGCTGCAAATACAGGAAGCCAACGTTTTCTTAACATAACCATCACCTAAATTCTTCACAAATTTGTTAACCAGCGTTCACATTAATGACACATAGAGTGGATAAAATAGCATCATCAAAAGATCACTGGAATAATACGACAGGGGTGAGCAAGTGAGCAAATATCGGCAGGAAATTAAAATGAGCATCAATAACTTCGACAGAGTAGTACTGGTCAACCGTTTGAATAGGGTGCTTCCTAAGGACAAACATACAGGGCCGGAAGGATTTTATACCGTTAGAAGTCTCTACTTTGATGATATTAATGATACGGCATTATTGGAGAAGTTGATAGGGGTTAAATATCGGGAAAAATTCAGAATCAGAACATATGATCATTCCACCGCAATCATCCGGCTTGAGAAGAAGGTCAAGAACAATGGGTCAGGCTTTAAAGAGAGTGCGATTTTGACCGAAGAGGGATGTCAAGACTTAATCAACGGTGACTATCAATTTTTACGAAATCGTTCGGAAGCTGTATGCCGGCACCTTTATACAAAAATGAGAACCGGTCTGTTTAAGCCGAAAACAATTGTAGAGTACCGGCGTCAGGCCTATATATGGGAACCGGGTAGAGTAAGAATCACGATTGACAGTGATGTAAAAACCGGATTTGCCGCGACCAGCTTTTTGGATTCCACCACCCCGCTGGCCAATGCTTTAACGAGCAATACGGCGATTCTGGAAATCAAATATGACTGTTACCTGCCTAGCCATATTGCTAACCTGATTCAATTGGACAGCAGACAGAAGGCAGCGATCTCAAAGTATGTTATATGTCGAAAATACGGGTAAAAGCTCCGTAATGGATTTAATCACTAAATAAATTAGAATACATTGGAGGATGGTATCATGGATGCAACAACCAGTGCGGTTACTACAGATCAAACATTTACCTTTGCAGATATTTTTAAAAACAGTTTTCTCGAAAACGCAGTCACAAATTTTTCTATTGTTGATGTGGCGATTACGTTACTAATTTCTTTTCTACTCGGACTGTTTATCTATGCGGTGTATAAGAAGACGTTCAATGGGGTCATGTATTCCAGGAACTTTAATGTTTCTCTAGTAGGTATGGCGATGATTACCACACTCATTATCATGGGTGTCACATCTAACATCGTTCTTTCTCTCGGTATGGTTGGGGCTTTAAGTATCGTACGTTTCAGATCAGCGATCAAAGACCCAATGGACATCATCTTTATCTTCTGGGCTATCGCAGCGGGAATCGTCAGTGGGGCCGGGCAGTATCTGCTTGCCATTAGCGGGTCCATTGTCATCGGAATCATGCTGATCATTTTTACAAGTAAAACAACCAATGAAATTCCCTATATGGTGGTTATAAATTGCAGTGACAGCGAGGCGGAAAAAATGCTGCTAACAAAGCTGGCGGAGCATGTCAAAAGAATGAAAATTAAATCAAAAGCAGTTCGCGGCGGACAGGGAATCGAACTTACCGTTGAAGTGCGATTAAGGGTCGACAACACGGATTTTGTCAATACCTTGGCAGCTATAGAAGGTGTAAACGATGTCGTTTTGGTAAGTTATAACGGAGAGCTTGCAGTATAATCATCTTCCTTTAAGCAGCATTACATCCGACACCTGAAAAAGAGGGATTAAAACATGGACAAAAAATTTACAGGGATCGTTGCGGCCCTGCTTACAGTATGCACCTTAACGACCGCCTATGCGGCACTGTCTTTCAAGCAGGGAGACAGTGCCAATGTCCGTTTGAACACTGGAAAAACAGGAACAGGCAGCTCCTCCGCAGAGTCTGTTTATTTCGCTTATACGGAACGTTTCTTTAATCCTGACAAAGTCATCGAAATTCGCATTTCAATCCCTGAGGCGGATTATCAGGACATGCTGCAAAATCCCGCAGAGGAAGAATATAAAGAGGCTCAGGTTGTGATCGATGGCGTGAAGACAAAAAATGTCGGAATCCGTACCAAAGGCAATTCCAGTCTTAATTCAGTCCTGAGAAGCAATTCCGACCGCTATAGCTTCAAAATTGATTTTGATCATTATATTGAAGGGCAAAGCCTCTCGGGGCTGACCAAACTGAATTTGAACAATGGCTGGGGTGATGCGTCCTGTATGCGGGAATACCTATCTTACTCGCTGCTGAAAGAGATGGGCGTTCCTGTTCCTGCTTATTGCTACGCGAACCTTTATATCAATGATCATCCAGCAGGTTTATATCTGGCGGTTGAGGGCGTTGAAGAAGCATATGCCGAAAGGTACTTTGGCCAGGACCATGGGACACTCTATAAACCGTATGGTGATCGGGGTAAAGGAAACGATCTGGTTTACAGTGATGACAATATTAAATCTTACAGCGGCCTGCAAGCTGTGACCGCCTTGAAAGAAGGCAGCAATGAGGCTTTAGTCAAGATGATCAAAGCGCTGGATGAGGGCGGGGATTTAGAAACGTACCTGAATATTGACGAGATCCTGCGATATTTTGCAGTTAATACCGTACTTGTCAATATGGACAGCTATCAGGGACAGTTTACCCACAATTATTATTTATATGAGGAGAACGGAGTATTCAGTTTCCTCCCCTGGGATTATAATTTGTCCTTTGGTGGATTTGGCGGAGGTACTGCGCTGTCTATTAATCAGCCGGTTTCCGGAACGACATTAGACCAGCGCCCACTGCTGGGTAAACTACTCGAAGTACAGGCGTATAAGGATGTCTATCACCAATACATGAAAGCATTTATCGAAGGGCCTTTTGCTTTGGAGAAAATGACGGCTAAAATCGAGAAAACCGCGGATCTGATTAGACCTTATGTCACAAGTGACCCAACTAAGTTCTATACGCTGGAACAATTTGAACAAGCAATTGGCGAAGGCTCTTCTCAGGAACCTATAACAGATAGTAAGACCACATTCCGAGGCGGCTTTGGGGCTGGAAAGAATATGCCGGGAAGCGGAAATTTGATAGGACTGGTTGCATTTATCCGGGACCGGATTGATAATGTCTCCAAACAGCTAAGCGGGGAACTGCCTTCATCGGGAACAACAGAGGATGCGGCCGGTGAAAATGCAGGTGGGCTACAGCCGCCGCTGACAAGACAGGGACAACAGGCGCAATGGGGACAACGGGCAGAGCAAGGGCTGCAGGGAATACATCCTGATATAAGACAGGATCAAGGCATGCAGCCACCGGGAAATATGCCAGAAGGAATGGATTATAAGCAAAAGATGCCGGGCATGAATTGGCAGGAAGCGCCCGGTCAGAATCCTAATAGATGGATAAACCGTCGAGAAGATTATCTTATTGGCGGTGCGGCATTCGTGCTTATGGTTTTAAGTCTGGCTATCCTGAAAAAAAGAAACAAACATTCGATCTAAGTATAAAGAGGGTTTGCTGTTTGAACATTGATTCAGAGCAAACCCTCTTTATTTAGTATCATGCCTATCCTAAATCTACATATTCCTACTGGTTGACAAGGCACTAGTGCTGGACATCGTATTCTTTAAGCTGCGAGACTACTTTTTCGTTTTCCGGCATCACATACTCAGATTTGATTAGACCGACGTCTTTCTTATAGTAATATAAGCTGTAATTTCTGCTTTCAGGATACGTGATTTTTACAGTCAGGCAATTTTCAAAAATACCAGCTGGTACTTCTACCGTGGCGGACGTGTCAATGACCTCATATGAATTTCCTTCACTGGTCCACGAATTGCCTGCGGTAAGCGGTGATTGCAGAAGGATAGCCTCAATATTTGATGGTTGATCCAAAATATTTTTATCTTCATAGAATTCAGACTGTCTAAAGGTATTAACAATACGGTCTGCTGCAACTTCATATCTGTTAGCTGTAACAGTGCCGCCATTGTCAATTATGACCTGGTATTGATTACGCTGCTGGTAGGTAACTTTTTCTGTATACGAAGCATATTCGTTTCCAATTCCTTCATAGAGCCAGTAATTGCCGACGTTCAACGGAATGTATGCGGCAATATTTTCAGTCTGTCCGTCGGTGGGAGAAGGGGACGGTTTAGGTACGGCAGGAGAACA
The DNA here is from genome assembly GCF_004343605.1 of Dehalobacter sp. 12DCB1. Classification (GTDB taxonomy): domain Bacteria; phylum Bacillota; class Desulfitobacteriia; order Desulfitobacteriales; family Syntrophobotulaceae; genus Dehalobacter. The sequence goes on along the minus strand of NZ_POSF01000001.1, from coordinate 100,532 downwards.
TCCGCTAAAAAACAAGATAACCAAAACGATCATGCTCCAAAGAATGTTCTTTTTCTTTAATATATGTTCGATAGGTTTAGGAACAATTTTCATTGGATCAACCTCCTTGGCAACATAATAAATGATACAATATTATTATCAGTATGCGAGAAAAATAAAAAATTTAGCCACTCTTTCATTGGAAAAGGGCGATAAAGATTGATACGATAATAAATCAATTATTGGATATAGTAATTAGAATATATTATATGAAAGGACCTTTCATGACCAGACAGAAAATCATTTTCTTTGACTGCATGGAAACACTAATCGATATGTATTATATCCCGGGGGAAAGAGAATATGCGCTTTGGGCTTATGAGGGCTCCGGGACGGAAAAAGTGTGGGACGGGTTTGACGATTTTTTTGAGCACTTTAGTTCTGTCTGGAAAATGCTGAAGACAAGTTCTCCCTGTAATCAGGAATGCGATATCAGGAAAAGATACGGACTGATTGTCCGGAGAAAATGGAATGCTGCAAAAATTCCTCCCCAAGAGACGGATCTAGCAGAAATTGTCGAACGGCTTGTCGACAATTACTGGCGTAAGTATCGGAAACAGTGTCATCTTGGCGCCGGCGTTTCTAACAGTTTAGCTCAGCTGGCTGCAAAGTACAGGCTGGCTGTGGTATCCAATTTTATCGTCAAAGACGGGGTCGAAGAACTTTTGAGCTTAACAGGGATTGACCGTTACTTTGATTTTGTCGTAACTTCAGTTATGGAGGGATGGAGGAAGCCGCATCCGGCAATTTATCAGGCGGCGTTAGCCAGGGCCGGGATCTGTCGATATGATACTGTTTTTATTGGGGATGACTATATGAATGATTTCTTAACACCACGAAAGCTGGGATTCAAGGCGCTGCTTTACGACAAGAATGAAGCTTATCCGGAAATTAAAGAACAGTTTAGGCACTTTGAAGAACTAGAAAAACTGCTGATTATGCTGGCTTGAAATCTGATTTCATATCTTGCAATAATATAGAGCTATGCTACAATGTCACTATAGTCATATAATTGTGACACTTAGTATAAAATAGTATAGACAAACTGCATCATAGCCTGGATGATATTGCTGGAACGACAGAGACAAAGAAAAGCACATTTTGAAAAGGGGACGCGAAAATGGCGAAAAAAAAGAAAATTGTGGCAGCCATTATTGCTGCAGTTGTATTGCTTTCAGGCTACCTGGGGTGGGAGTATTTTTATGCTTCCAATGACGGGATGGTTGAGGCATCCGGGACGATTGAAGCTACCACCGTGGACTTGCGTGTAATGATCGCCGGCAAGGTTCAGAATTTTCAGGGGAAATCCGGGGATAAGGTCAAAAAAGCGGATATCATTGCCGAGATACAGCGTAATGATCTGGCAGCGCAGCTGGAAAGGGACAAACTGAATGTTGCAATTGCACAAAACAATCTGGATGCTTTGCCGTCGGGAAGCAGTGACCATATCATTATAACTGCCGAAAATCAGGTAAAGATGATGCAAACTGTTGTCAAAGCAACGGAAGCCCAGTTGGCTGATCTGCAGATAAAATCCCCGATTGACGGGACCATTCAAACCAAAAATTATGAAATTGGTGAATATGTCACGGCCGGATCGACGTTGGCCACGGTTGTTAATCTGGACCAGGTCTGGATTAACGTATATATACCGACAGATGACCTGCCTTTTATAGAATTGGGAGGGGGAGCAGATTTCACGATCAGTGGTCTAGACAGGGTATTTACAGGCACAATTGCAGAAATTGCCAGTCAGGGAGAATTTACCCCCAAAACGATTCAAACCAAAAGAGAAAGGGCCAATATCGTCTACAAAGTCAAAATTGCAGTGGACAATTCCGAAGGATTATTGAAACCGGGCATGCCGGCAGATGTTATGATCAAGAAGGCAGAGACGGCCGATGATTGAGGTAAATCAGCTGTCTAAAAAATTTGGATCTTTGCTGGCCGTTAACGATGCGAATCTGAACGTCAACACGGGAGAAATTTTTGGTTTAATTGGTCCGGACGGAGCAGGCAAAACGACGCTCATCCGGGTTATCTGCGGACTGCTGACCCCGGATGCCGGTGAAGTGAGGGTTTTGGGCACCACGGATAGAGAACGGGAAAAAGGAAAAGACGCCGATGCCAGAAATTTTGGTTATATGCCTCAGCGTTTCAGCCTCTATGGCGACCTTACGGTTATGGAGAACTTACTTTTTTTCGGATCGATGTATAGCCTTACAAAAGAAGTCATTATCCAGCGTTCGGAAGAGATTCTGGAAATCACCAATCTCGTTGCGTTTAAAAAAAGATTTGCGGATCAACTTTCCGGCGGAATGAAGCAAAAACTGGCACTGACCTGCGCGCTTGTCACCAGGCCGGAACTGTTGATTCTCGATGAACCGACCTATGGTGTCGATCCGGAGTTCCGTAAAGAGTTTTGGAAGATTTTATATCAGTTGAACCAGGAAGGAATGACCATTCTGGTGTCTACTCCATATATGGATGAAGCGGAACTTTGTACCCGAGTAGCGTTCATGAATGAGGGAAGCGTTCATGCGCTGGATACGCCGGTGGGCCTGAAGGAAAAATTTCCTTATCAGGTCTGGGAGGTTATGGCCGATACAAAAGAACCCTGGTTGTTCGGGGAAGCAGACGGAATTCTGGATTATTCCCTGTTTGGAGATAAGTACCGTTTGATCATAGACAAGAACACCGAAGCGGAAGCCTTAATCAAACAGACCCTTACGGCGAAGGGTTGTACTCTCGGCAGGCTGCAAAAAACAGCCCCTTCCATTGAAGATGTTTTTGTCATCATGGCAGGAGGTAAATAGATGGAAAATGTGATTATTACCGAAGGCCTGACAAAAAAATTTGGTGACTTTACCGCAGTTGACAACGTCTCGCTTCAGGTCGGAAGAGGGGAGATTTTTGGTTTTTTAGGACCGAATGGCGCGGGCAAATCGACGACAATCCGAATGCTCTGCGGCATTTTGGAACCAACCGGGGGTTCTGCGGCAGTTCTTGGCTATGATCTCCGGAAGGAAGCTGAAAAAATTAAACAAAACATCGGCTACATGTCTCAAAGATTTAGCCTCTATGATGACCTTACGGTGAAAGAGAATCTAAAATTCTATGCAGGTCTGTATGGAATTCCACGCAAAAATTTATCCGGGAGAATGGATGAAATGATTGCGATGGCCGATCTGACAGGAAGGGAAAATGAACTTGCCGGTAACTTAAGCGGGGGCTGGAAGCAGCGGCTTGCCTTGGGATGCGCTATCATTGCCAAACCGCCGCTGCTTTTCCTGGATGAACCGACCAGTGGGGTTAGCCCGACCAGCCGCAGAAGGTTCTTTCAGATCATAAAAAAAATGACAAATGAGGGAACCACGGTCATGGTAACAACCCACTTTATGGATGAAGCAGAACGCTGTCATCGAGCCGCGTTTATCTCCGGCGGGAAAATTATAGCGGTGGATAGTCCGGATCAACTCAAAAAGAAAACAATTCAAGGCTGCATGGTTGAGCTAAATCTCAAGGATGGTATGCAGCGCGTAAAGGAAATTGGAAAAATACCTTATGTTAAGGAATGTACGGTTCACGGAGCACTCCTTCACGTTCTGCTGAAAGGAGCAGACGATGTTTCACAGCTGGAGCAGGACTTGGATTGCGAACTCCAAATCATTATGCCCTCCCTGGAAGATGTTTTTGTAACTTTGGCCAAACAGCAAAGAACCTCGGGATACGCCGAATAGAAGAGGAGGATACGAATGGGAAGAATTCAGGCTGTTCTTTATAAGGAATTCCTGCATATTCGCAGAGATAGGCTGACGCTGGGACTGGTGTTTATGCTTCCTCTTATTCAGCTGCTTCTTTTTGGTTATGCGATCCAAACGGAAGTCAAACATATTCCAACGGTGGTATTTGATCAGTCCCTAAGCGGGGAGAGTAGAGATTTACTGGAGGCTTTCAGCGCTTCGGGGTATTATGACGTCCTTTATGCGGCCAACAGTTTTCAGGAAGTGAATGATATGATAGACAGCGGCAAGGCAAAGGTCGGAATCGTTTTTCCGCCCGGTTTTGCTAATAATGTGCAAAAGGGCGAATCCGCCTCTGTCCAGGTGATTGTCGATGCGAGCGATAATATGGTTGCGAACCAGGCTATGGCGACAGCTAATTCCATCGGCCTGCTGAAATCACAGGAAATCATTACCCAGAAATTGAATATCGATCTGACCAATCCGCCGTACGACATCCGAGTACGGGCCTGGTATAATCCGGATGGAATCACTGCTTATTATATGGTGCCCGGGATTCTGGGAATTGTTGTGACACTTTCCATGGTGATGATGACATCGATGTCCCTGGTCCGGGAGAGGGAAAAGGGAACGCTCGAGCAGCTTATCGTCACGCCGATCAAGTCATTTGAGCTGATGATCGGAAAAATCATTCCTTACATCTTTCTGGGCTATATTCAGATTACCGTTGCACTACTGGTCGGGGTCCTGGTGTTTGGAGTACCGATCAAAGGAAATCTGTTGGAACTATATGGTTTAACATTGTTTTTTATTACTGCATCCCTGGGTCTGGGGATTATGATATCCAATATCGCCAGAAATCAAATGCAGGCTTTCCAGATGTCCTTTTTTATCATGCTTCCGAGTATTATGCTTTCGGGTTTTCTTTTCCCGCGAGACGCCATGCCCAGGATCATTTACTATCTTAGTGATGTGATTCCGCTGACATATTACCTGGACATTATCAGAGGAATTGTTCTGAAAGGAATTGGTTTCTCCTACCTGGTCAGCCAGGTCATTTGCCTGATTTTATTTTCAGTGTTGTTTCTTACGATCAGTATTCTGAAGTTTAAGAAGAAAATCGTCTGATTATTTACCTAAAATTTTAGCTGTACAATTTAAGCATGAAATTAGATTAAAGGGAGTAATCATCGTGAATACCAGGGAAAAAATTATTCTAGCTTGTGAACAGCTAGCCATAAAAAATGCGCTGGGTTTTTCTCGTCTTTCTATGGAAGAACTGGCTAAAGTGGCCGGAGTAAGCAAAAGGACGATTTATCGTCATTTTGTCAGCAAAGAAGACTTGTTTGAAGCAACGATCCAAAAGGTTACGGACGAAATCCTTGCCAGAAATATGAGACTTTCTGACACTGCAAAAGATATCAACACGATGATTGCCGGGATTCTTCAAAATATTTCTTATCTGATTAATCCTCAGTTTTTGACTGATTTAAGCAATCATTATCCGATGCTCTGGCAAAAAATTGACCAGATCCGCCAGAAAAAGATTGACAGGTTGATTGAGCACCTTCTAGTCAGCAGCAAGCTGCGTTTACGGGTAGATTCCAGGATTTTTAAGACTTCGCTCCTAACAGCAATGTCAGAGATTCTTAGTCCGGAATTTATCGTAAAGAGCGGAATGTCTTTTGAACAAGTCGCTCTGGAATTCATGGATATGTTTATTTTTGGAGCCGTTGAACCGTTAAGCAATGCAGAGTAGGAAGCAGATTCAGCTAATTTGACAGAACTGAAAGTAAATTTGGCTGATGAGCACAACGGGCAAAAACTATAGGAACATTAATATTGAATTAGTGTTGACGTTCGCAGTCCGAGCCAGTATAATAACATTTGCGACTTTGTTAAATCTTTTGCGAAAATTGATTTTGACGAATTAATTGACTGTTTCAGACCTGGAGAGATGGCTGAGTTGGTCGAAGGCGCTCGCCTGGAAAGCGGGTACATGGTGATGAACTGTGTCGTGGGTTCGAATCCCACTCTCTCCGCCATTGATATTATCCAAAGCCTTGACATTTTAAGGCTTTTTATTTATTTGCTTTCTTTTTCATGGTATAATAAGGTTTGTCCGTGCTAGACGGGGAGTTAGCGGTTCCTTGTAACCCGCAATCCGCTATAGCGGGGTTTAATTCCTTTGATGAGGATCTGGTTGTCGGAGCAGTCCATGTCTGGATGTGATGAGTTTCTGGTCTTGCGCAACGGAACGCTTTGAACCGTGTCAGATCCTGACGGAAGCAGCACTAAGGAGTTAGTTCTGTGTGCCGCGAGGTCACCGGGAATGAGCATTCGAGCAGGGTTAACGTCCGGAGGCTATGGTTCGATCAAAGGTGCACGGTCTTTATTTATATAAGGTGGTTTTTGGAGACCATCTTTTTTGGTGTATCAGAAAATTTAAGTGCAACTAAGGCTTCCGCCAACGGCTTGGCGCCAGCCAAGTATTCTTTATGAATTTAGGAAGTGACGGGTGATAACATGGCATATCTTGCGCTTTATCGAGAATGGCGGCCGAAAAAATTCAGTGAGATAGTGGGCCAGGAACATGTCAAAATAACCTTAACTAATGCACTGAACCAGAATAAGGTTGCACATGCTTATATGTTCAGCGGACCCCGGGGTACAGGAAAGACTTCGGCAGCGAAGATTTTGGCGAAAGCACTGAACTGCTCCGACCGGGATGGCGCTGAACCGTGCAGCCGGTGTGCATCGTGTCTGGATATTGACCAGGGAAATGCGATGGATGTTCTGGAAATTGATGCCGCTTCCAACAGGGGCATTGATGAAATCCGGGATTTAAGAGAGAAAGTAAAGCTTGCGTCGTCCGGCGGCAAATATAAAGTGTATATTATTGATGAAGTCCATATGCTTACACCTGAGGCTTTTAATGCTTTGCTCAAAACATTGGAGGAGCCACCGGTCAATGTTGTCTTTGTCTTGGCAACGACGGAGGCGCATAAAGTGCCACTGACGATTTTATCCAGAGTGCAGAGATTTGAGTTCCACCGCATCTCCGCGGAAGGCATTGCGATGAGACTACAGGAGGTATGTCAGGCTTTGGGGCGGGATATCGAGACCAAAGCACTGCAGGTTATCGCGGCTAAGGCCGAAGGTGGTTTGCGCGATGCATTAAGCATCCTGGACCAGTGTCTGTTGCAGGATGATCCGATTGGGACGGAGCATGTTTATCAGGTGATTGGCATGGTTGGGGAAACTTTCAGTGCAGATCTGACGGATTCCCTGCTGAATCAAGATTATGCTTTGACCCTGATTAAGCTTGGAGAAGGAATTTCTCTGGGCAGGGATCCCCGGCAAATCATCCGTGAACTGTTGGACTATCTGCGGCAGGCACTGTTATATCTGGCGGGTGGTCAGGAACCTTTGATGGCACCTGAAATGACCCGGCGGCTTGTCGTACAGAGTCAGACAATCGGTCTGAACCGGCTCCTGTGCTGGATCAATGTCCTTATGAAGGGTGAAGGGGAATTGCGTTACGCGACCAATGCCCGTCTGGCAGCGGAAATGATTTTGGTGCAGACCATTTTTGGAACAAATACAGCGGGTGGTTCAAATGATATAACTGAAAATCAGCCTAAAAAAACGCACATCAAACAGCCGCAAAAGAGTGTGCAGGCGACCGGTAATCATCCGACTGAAAGCAAGGATGAGGCTTCAACGAAGGCAGTTGAAACCAGCAGACAGGACCAGAAGATAACTGAAGTCTTACCTGCTGAACAAGGCAATATTAACATCCAGACGGTCCAGGATAAATGGTCGGGAATACTTGAGGAAGTCCGTAAGCAGAAAAGATCTACACATGCTTTCCTGTTGGAGGGAAAACCGCTTGCCGTAAAAAATGATCAGGTCTATCTGGTTTTTAAAGACGGTTATTCTTTCCACCGGGACAAATTCAATCAGGTAGAAAATAAAAATGTTGTGGAAGAAGTGCTTCTGCAAACATTTGGTAAAAAACTCAGCCTGAACAATCTTATTGAAAGTGAGGTTCAGGCTCTGCCAGCTGAAGCTGCGGATTCTTCGGAGTCAAAAAAAAAAGTAACGGACCGGACAAAACCGGCTGAAGACGACTATTTAGTCCAAAAGGCCCGCGAATTATTTGGAGATCAGCTTGTGCAGGTACGAAAAGAAAAGTAATATAGATGATAGAAGCTTTAAGCGAGCCATAAGCGAGCAAATGAATGTTAGAAAAAGGATCAAGCAATAGCAAAAAAGAATAGTCAAATATAAGGAGAGTGTTATTCATGGGATTTAAACAAGGCGGCGGCATGGGCAATATGAATCAGATGCTGAAACAGGCGCAGAAGATGCAGGAGAATATGATGAAAGCGAAGGAAGAACTGGAAAGTCAAAGTATTCAGGCATCTTCGGGCGGTGGCATGGTGGAAGTCGTTGTCAGCGGTAAAATGGAAGTTTTGGAACTCAAGATAAAGCCGGAAGCGATTGATCCGGATGACGCTGAACTGCTCGAGGACATGATTAAAGCTGCAGTTAACCAGGGACTCAGGAACGCCCAGGCGATGGTCGAGAATGGTATGTCCAAAGCAACCGGAGGATTCAATATTCCCGGATTATTCTAAATTACAGATATCATTTAACGCTAAATCTAATCAGTTTAGGGTTGACAAGCGATTAGAAAAATTCTGGGGAGTACACATTTTATGGATTATCTATATTACCCTCAGCCAGTATCCGATTTGATTACGGCATTTTCCCGCTTGCCTGGGGTTGGGCCGAAGACTGCAGGGCGTCTTGCTTTTTATCTTTTGAGGCATCCGGACCAAGCCGGTGATCTAGCGCAGGCAGTGACGAAAGCGTTACAGGATATCAAACAATGCACGGTTTGCGGGAATTATACCGATATTGATCCATGTAAAATTTGCTCAGGGGAGCGCAGAGACAGAACGCTTCTTTGTGTCGTAGAACAGCCCCGTGATGTGATTGCTCTAGAGAAGACCGGCGAATATAAAGGGCTTTATCATGTTTTACACGGCGTACTGTCGCCAATGGAAGGGATCGGGCCGGAGCAGCTTAATCTATCTTCGTTATTTCATCGGCTGGGAGAGGTCCGGGAAGTTGTACTGGCAGTGAATCCAACGGTTGAAGGCGAAGCCACCTCATTGTATATTTCGAAGCTCCTAAAACCCCTCGAGATTATAGTGACGAGGATCGCGCATGGCCTGCCGGTAGGCGGAGATTTGGAATACGCGGATGAAGTCACTATCGCCCGAGCACTCGAAGGCAGGCGTCAGCTGTAATTTTGATGTTAGTCCGTATTTTTTAGATTGTATTGATTATTGTGGGAGTATCTGAATTTGGGACACTCCCTTCTATATTTTGGTTCTATCTTGTCCACTGTCGGCATAGCCTGATAACAGGATATACGGCGGGAGGAATCATTGTCATGACGTTCGTTTTTTTAGGGTTATTTATTGTTCTATTAATATTAGTCACCGTAGCCTCATTAAGAAAGCCCAATAAACTGATTAAGCTCTTCATTCACATCCTTGGCGGAATTGTCGGTTTATGGATCGTGGACTTGATGTTAAGCATTTTTTCATTTGAGATCCCGATTAATATCTTTACCGTGAGTGTTGTTGCGATACTTGGATTTCCTGGGGTAATTGTGCTTGCTGTTCTGCAATTAATAGGAATATAAATTGTCAGATTGAATACAGTATTTTTTTAAAATAAGCTCTTTTGCAAGAAAATGAAGCTTGACGAATGGAAGAAATAAAAAGTATACTAAAATGGCAGGGGACTATCATAAAATAATAGTTCCCTGTATTTGTAGCCTAATCCAGGTAGTTTACCCAATCGCATACTACTGGCCGAAGCAACATTTTCAATCCGTTAATGTTATTTTTTTAGTTTCTTTTATTTAGTCCGTCGGATAGGGGTTATCTCTAACGAAAGAAAAACAAACAAGAAGATCGAGGAGGAGAAACAAATGTCGAAAATGAAAACAATGTCAGGGAACGAAGCTGCTGCGCATGCTTCATATGCGTTTTCCGAAGTAGCTACTATTTTCCCGATTACCCCTTCATCCGACATGGCAGAGCTTGTTGATGAATGGGCTGCGTATGGCCGCAAAAATATTTTTGGCCAACCGATGAAGGTAGTTGAGATGCAATCAGAAGGCGGAGCCGCCGGTGCTTTTCATGGTTCGCTGCAGGCTGGAGTCCTTACTACGACGTATACGGCTTCTCAAGGGCTGCTTCTGATGATTCCTAATATGTATAAAGTCTCCGGTGAGCAGCTGCCCGGTGTCTTTCATGTCAGTGCCAGAGCACTTGCGGCACATGCCTTGTCCATCTTTGGCGATCATCAGGATGTCATGTCTGTCCGGATGACCGGCTTTGCGATGTTAAGTTCCGGAAGTGTACAGGAAGCCATGGATCTTGCTTACATCGCTCACCTCTCTGCCATAAAAGCCAGAGTGCCGTTCCTTCATTTCTTTGACGGCTTCAGGACTTCTCATGAAATTTCCAAGATCAACGTACCGGAGTATGAAGAAGTAGGAACATTGCTTGATTGGGAAGCATTGAAACAGTTTAGAGACAATGCCTTGAATCCTGAACATCCCTGTCTCAGAGGGACCGCCCAGAATCCCGATATCTACTTTCAGGCCCGCGAAGCCAGTAATCGTTTTTATCAGGCGGTCCCTGGGATTGTCGAAGAATATATGCAAAAATACAAGGATCTTACAGGGCGTGAATATAAGCTTTTTCAGTATTATGGAGCTCCGGATGCTGAGCGGGTTATTATTGTTATGGGTTCTGTCGGAGATACGATCAGTGAAACGATTGATTACCTCGCAGCCAAGGGCGAAAAAGTAGGTGTACTAAGGGTTCGTCTGTTCAGGCCTTTTTCCGCGGAACACTTTATTGCAGCTTTGCCCAAGACAGTCAAGAAAATAGCTGTATTGGAACGTACTAAAGAGCCGGGTTCCCTTGGCGAGCCTTTATACCTTGACGTTGCGGATGTTTTTTCCAAACAGACGGAAAAGCCGGTCATTGTCGGTGGACGCTATGGTCTAGGTTCAAAGGATACCACCCCTTCTCAAATTCTTGCCGTATTTGAAAATCTGAAAGCAGAAAGCCCTAAGCATGGTTTCACCATTGGAATTATTGACGATGTTACGTTTACTTCTTTAGAAGAGAAGCAATTTATTGATACAACCCCGGAAGGAACCATTAGCTGCCAGTTCTGGGGACTTGGTGCGGATGGAACCGTCGGTGCTAATAAGCAGGCGATTAAAATTATCGGAGATTTCACGAATCTCTACGCGCAGGCTTATTTCGCCTATGACAGCAAGAAATCAGGAGGTACGACCGTATCGCATCTGAGATTTGGCAAAACCCCGATTAAAGCGCCTTACCTTGTCAATACCGCGAACTACATTGCCTGCCATAACCAGTCCTATGTGGATAAATATCATCTTCTGAAAGGACTGAAACCTGGCGGCACGTTCGTACTAAACTGTCAGTGGCCGGTCGAAGAACTGGATGAAAAGCTTCCTGATGCGCTAAAAAAAGCCATTGCAGACAAGAATGCCAAGTTCTATATTATTGACGCCGGCAAGATTGCCAGAGAAATTGGACTCGGCAGCAGGATCAATATGATTATGCAGTCGGCCTTCTTCAAGCTGGCCAAAGTCATTCCGCTGGAGGATGCGCTTCAGTACTTGAAAGATTCGGTTATCAAAGCCTATGGCAAAAAGGGACAAGAAATTGTTGACATGAACAACAAAGCAATTGACGCTGGATGTGACGCGCTTGTCAAAGTTGAAGTTCCCGCATCTTGGGCTGAGGCCGATGCCAAGAAGGGCATTTTCCTTGGCAATGATAACGATCCTACTTTTATTAAAGATGTTGCGCGTGTTATGGCCGCTCAGGAAGGCGACAAACTTCCAGTAAGTGCATTTTTAGGCCGTGAAGATGGCACGTTCCCTTTAGGTACCTCAGCTTACGAGAAACGCGGGATTGGCACTGCGATTCCTGAATGGATCAAAGAGAACTGCACGCAATGCAACCAGTGCTCTTATGTATGTCCGCATAGCGCCATTCGGCCTTTCCTGATGGATGAGCAGGAAGCGGCTCAGGCCCCAGAAGCTTTTGCTGCAGTCAAGGCTGCCGGCAAAGATCTTGCTGGACTCCAGTACCGTATACAGGTCAGCCCACTCGACTGCACAGGCTGCGGCAACTGCGCGGATATTTGTCCGGCAAAGGAAAAAGCGCTGGTTATGAAAGAGGTCGAAGAGATGACCGCGATTCAGGCGCCTCTCTGGGAGTATGCGGTGACTTTAAGTGATAAAGAAAACAAAATCAGCAATAAGTATTCTGTGAAAAACAGCCAGTTTATTAAACCGCTGCTTGAATTCAGCGGTGCTTGCCCCGGCTGCGGAGAGACTGCCTATGTAAAACTCTTAACCCAGCTGTTTGGGGACCGGATGATGGTTGCTAATGCCACAGGCTGTACGTCGATCTGGGGTGGCAGTGCTCCTTCCATTCCATATACCACCAACAAAGAAGGTAAAGGGCCTACCTGGGCCAACTCCTTGTTTGAAGACAATGCTGAATACGGGTATGGTATGTATCTTGGTGTTCAGCAGATGCGCAGCAGAATGGCCGACGAAATGAAGCAGGCCCTAAGTCTGGATATTCCTGCGGAAATGAAAGCAGCTTTCCAGGAATGGATAGAGAATATGAATAATGGAGATACCTCCAAGGCCGCTGCCAAAAAAGTGTTAGCCGCTTTTGCTTCCGTCGATGTGAAGTCCAATGAACTTCTGCAAAAGATTTGGGAGAAGAAAGATCACTTGGTCAAAAAATCACAGTGGATCATCGGCGGAGACGGCTGGGCGTATGATATTGGGTACGGCGGACTGGATCATGTCCTAGCTTCAGGCGATGATGTGAATATTCTGGTTCTGGACACAGAAGTCTATTCGAATACAGGCGGTCAGGCTTCCAAGGCAACACCGCGTGCTGCCATTGCTAAATTTGCTGCAGCCGGCAAGAAAATCCGCAAAAAGGACCTTGGCATGATGGCCATGAGCTACGGCTACGTTTACGTTGCCCAGGTTGCTCTGGGATCCAATATGACTCAGACTTTAAAGGCCATTCAGGAGGCAGAGGCGTACAAAGGACCTTCTCTGGTTATTGCGTATGCACCCTGTATCAACCATGGCATTCGTTCCGGTATGGCGACAAGTGTCACACAGGCCAAGAAAGCTGTTGAAGCCGGGTATTGGCATCTGTACCGTTATAATCCGGATCTTTTCGAAAAAGGAGAAAAACCATTTACCCTCGATTCGAAAGAGCCATCGGCGTCCTTCAGAGATTTTATCATGTCTGAAGTAAGATACAGCTCCTTGCTTCGTACTTTCCCGGATACGGCGGAAGACCTCTTTAAAGGAGCCGAAAAATTTGCTGGAGAACGCTACAAATCTTACAAACGCCTGAATGATCAGGATTGGAACTAACACTGCAACATTGGAGAACAGACACAAGCTGCTGCAGGCGGATGATTGAACATTTGCCTGCAGCAGCTTCTTTTTTAGTTTTCCATATCCGGCAAAAGGTACTAATAACCCTTTTTTAAGGGAAGAATATACTATGAACAGTAAGTATTCTGGTTAACTGAAAGGAATGAATTTCAAATGCATAATATTTATCCACGTTGTTCACTGTGCCGGAATACTCCCTTAAATGGTCTGTATGACGGGTTTCGTCTTGCCGGAAAGTTTATTTGCTCAGCTTGTGAAGAACAAATTATGACTGCGGATGTACGGACTCCAAAGTATCAGGAGAATTTACTGCTTATACGGAAAGTCCTATACGGACAATCTGCGGATTACATATGTGGACAGTCAAATCGCTAAAACAAAGGTGAAATACAAGCGGAAATATGCTAAAATAAAATGATACCTATTGTGGGGAGGAACCCGGTGGATTCACTGAAAAAAGGACTTGATGACTACTGTGGGCAGCGTATGGTTTCGTTTCATACGCCTGGTCATAAAGGAAGTAAGGAACTACTGTCTGGAATGATGTTCCCGGATTATGATTTGACGGAACTTCCAGAGTTGGATATGCTCCACCATCCACATGGGATTATTGCTGAAGCACAGAAAAGAGCTGCGGAAGCTTATGGATCGGAAGAGACCTTTTTTCTGATTAACGGAGGTACTGCAGGCAATCAGGCGATGTTTGCAGCACTAATGGCCGGAATTCTACGGACAGACAGAAAGGTCCGAATTGACCGCAGGGCGCATCGGTCTGTTTTTGGTGCCTTGATCGTGTCGGGGATTTCTCCCGAATATATTGCTCCGATTATCCATCCGGATTTTCATCTGGCGCTAGGAATGAATGCGGCAGAATATTCCGGAAATTTGGCAGGAATCGGGGCATTGCATCTGACGAGCCCAAGTTATTACGGAACAGTCACAGATCTCAAAACAATCATCAAGCAAAGGGACAGGAATGCTCCCTTAATTCCGATCTTGGTGGATCAGGCTCATGGTTCCCATTTGCAGGGAGGACTATTCCCTGCCGGCGCTGTAGCCGAAGGAGCGGACCTGGTGCTCCATAGTTCTCATAAAACCCTCGCGGCGCTTACTCAGGCCGGAATGCTCCATGTACAGGGCAGCAGAGTTAACCGTACGGCCCTCAAAAAATCATTGGAATTTCTGCAGACTTCCAGTCCGAGCTATCTTCTAATGGCTTCTCTGGAAACCGCGCTTGAAGGATTAACACAGACACAAATATGGCAGGATCTTTACGTAGAAGTATGTCTGCTGCACCAAAAACTGGAGGAATCTTTTCGGATACTTACAGGTAAGGACTCCGGGAAATATGGCATTTATGATGTTGATTGGTCCAAAATTCTGATCAATGTTTCGGGTTTGGGCTTGACTGCGTTTGAAGCCGTAGATTTTCTAAGAAAGGTATTCCAGATTGAGCCTGAATTATGGGACAAAGAAAATATCCTTTTTATGCTTGGCGTAGGTAGCAGGCCTGAGGATGTACGTCACTTGACTAGGGCGCTGGAATACCTGGTGGACAAGTACCGTCCGCCGGCAGGACAGCAAAAGGAGCGTAGAACGGATCAATCTCTGAATTCTGCCGGATCAGACGTTGCCCTGCTTATCCCTCCAATGCATTTGACGCCGAGGGAGGCATGGCTGGCAGCGAAAAGATCAGTAAAACTAAAGGATGCCCTGGGTTTGATTTCTGCAGAAACAATTTCTATTTATCCACCGGGTATCCCGATTATTGCGGCAGGAGAGGAGATTACCTCTTTTGTGCTGGAATATCTGGACAGGGCCCGGGGATATAACTGGCAGGGATGGGATGGTTTGGAACGCGGAGAAATTCTCGCAGTGAATATTTAAGGTGGATAGAATCATGGGGATCAATTATACATTATTAACAAAAGCAGCGCTAGAAGGAAGAATGGCTCATTTTCTCTTATTTCACGGTAGTGGAACAATTGAAAGAGAAAGGGCTGTTCGAGATCTTGCTCTCATGTTAAACTGTAGAAAAGAAAATAAACCCTGCAGGGAGTGTCCGGATTGCCGAAAAATGTTATCCGGCAATCACCCTGATTTTTATATTATCAGGCCTCAAAAAACATCGATTGGCATCGAACTGATTTTTCAGATACAGGAAAAACTTTATCGAAAGACTTATGAAGGAAAATTCCGGATATGTCTGATTGACCAGGCAGACAAGCTTACACTCCCTGCTGCGAATGCGCTGCTTAAACTAGCCGAGGAGCCACCGGATGATACGTTGATTGTCTTAAGTACAGGAAATGCCGAGGGAGTTATAAATACCTTAAGGAGCCGTGCTCAGGAAGTCTACTTTTCTTCACCGGTAGAAAGCAATTGGCTGGAGGGGACGGATGCTTTTCGGCTTAGCGGCGGAGATCCAGATTTGGCAAGGAAAATCCAGGAAGACGGTCTGAACAGGATCAAGAGTCTGACGGGAAACTATCTGGAGGCTATTGAAAAAAAAGATTTCCTGAAAATGTTTGCGCTTTTTCCGATGGAAAGAGAAGAAGGCCAGCTTCTACTGCAGGTCCTGGCTATTGTCCTGAAAGAAATGGTGGTTAAAGGGCAGCAGTCACCTCAGGTTCTCAAAGAAATTACACAAATGACAGAAGCCGTCCGCAGACAGGTTAATCACAGGCTGGCACTGGAAGTACTGGCCCTAAAACAATTGAAATTGGGAGGAACCGATATTGGCTAAAGTTGTTGGTATTCGTTTCAAGAAAGCCGGCAAGATTTATTATTTTCTCCCCGGCAGTCTCAATATAAAGCCGAACGACGGTGTTATTGTGGAGACGGTACGGGGAATGGAATACGGTAAAGCGGTCATTCCGTTGAAAGAAATTTCTGAAGAGGAAGTGGTATCGCCACTCAAAGAGGTGCTGCGCTTAGCAACACCCGAAGATGAAGAAATCTATCAAAACAATGAGAAGAAAGAAAAAGAGGCTTTTCAGATATGCCTCAAAAAAATTCATGCCCATCAGCTTCCGATGAAACTGATTGATGTAGAATATACTTTTGACGGCAATAAGATTATTTTTTCTTTTACAGCCGAAGGCCGGGTGGATTTCAGGGAGCTGGTAAAAGATCTGGCCTCCGTATTCCGTACTCGCATAGAACTCCGACAGATCGGGGTGCGGGATGAGGCGAAAATGCTTGGCGGACTTGGTTCCTGTGGCAGGGAGCTGTGCTGCAGCTCTTTCCTGGGAGATTTCGAACCGGTATCGATCCGGATGGCCAAAGATCAGAATCTTTCGCTTAACCCGACAAAAATTTCCGGTATTTGTGGAAGGTTGATGTGCTGTCTTAAATATGAGAATGGTTGCTATGAATGCCACAACACATTAAATAAGGGACCCAAAGAGAATCAAATTTTCTCTGAGGCATATGATAAGGAGAGCCAGGAAGAATTGCGCAAACTCGTTGCCGAAGAAGCGGAGGAATAGAGTTGGGCCAGCTATATCAGGCAATTACTGAAGTTGAAGAAAATATCTCAAGGCTTTTAAGTGAAGTTAAAAGCCTTAGGCAATATGTTGAGTATCTGGAAGAAGAAAATGTCAAACTGAAAAGGCAGCTTTGTGCCGTTTCAGAGGCAGATACGGTCAGAGTACAAAAAAATGCAGCCAAAATTCAAAAGGAAGCACAGGAAAACCTTGAAAAGCTCTATCAGGAAGGTTTTCATGTCTGCCATATTTATTTTGGCGAACCTGTCGAAGGAAGCTGTCTTTTCTGCAATGCTTTTCTTCGTAAAGACTGACGACCGGAGGATATTATGCCGCAAACAGGGATTTTGTATGTCTGTGCCACTCCAATCGGCAATTTAAGAGATATTACGCTTCGGGTGCTCGAAACACTGAAAGCAGTCGATTTTATAGCTGCTGAAGATACAAGGCACACAAAAAAACTTCTCGATCATTATCACATTAAGACCCCTCTTTTAAGTTATCATGACCATAATGAGAAATCGCGTGCCGAGGAGATTGTTCACTTCTTAAAAGAAGGAAAAAGCTGTGCATTGGTCTCTGATGCGGGAATGCCCGGGATATCTGATCCTGGTCATATACTTATCACCTGCTGTCAGGAAGAAAAAATCTGTGTTGACGTTTTACCTGGTGCCAACGCCGCTTTAACAGCACTTGTTCTGTCGGGGATGCCGGCGGAGAATTTTCTCTTTCTGGGATTTTTACCTTCAACAAAAACAGAGCGTAAGAAAATTCTGAGAGAAATGACCGAAATCCCTTACACCATTATTCTCTATGAGGCACCACACCGGATCAAAGCAACACTGGAGGACATTCTAGAGATTCTTGGGGACCGTCAGACTGCGGTAACCAGGGAACTGACTAAACTGCACCAAACGGTACACCGGGGTCTCACAAGTGAGCTCTTGCAGGAATTTCGGCTTGCACCGGTAAAAGGTGAATGCTGTATCATTCTAGCGCCTGCAGAAAAAAACATTGATCCCGGAGACCCTTCCCGCTGGATGGAGGACCTTCGAGAAATTGAAAAAGGCGGCAGAGATCGCAAGGAAGCAATGAAAATGGTTGCTAAAAAATATGGTATGAGTAAAAGTATGATCTATAAGGCTTTTCTGGAACAGAAGTGACAAAACGAACAAAAAAAACAGGAAGTAACCATTTACCTCCTGTCCGGAAAGTCAGATTTTCAACCGGCTTTATTTTCTGAAGCAGCAGCTTCCCCCATTGCCGCGGCACATTCACGACACACATTCTTCCCGCGGAATACTTGAACATTGGAAGCATTGCCACAGAAGACGCAAGCTGGCTCATACTTTTTAAGTATGATTTTTTCTTCGTCAACATATATTTCCAAAGCGTCTCTTTCATCAATTCCTAATGTTCTGCGAAGTTCGATTGGTAATACGACCCGACCCAATTCATCAACTTTTCTCACAATTCCTGTGGATTTCATAATTTTCATCCCCTTTCTCAACAAGTTTCGACATATATCATCCTAATGTTACCAATCATGCCTGAAAAAGTCAATAGGCGAAAAGTTCTAAAAACGCTTTTTCGTCAGAAAAAATATATAGTATTTATCAATTTTTTAAATTATAACATTTTGTTTGTCGAAATAAATTTATTGGCCTTGACAGTATTTGTTGAAGTTTCCTATATTTATCAAGAGAATAACAAACAAAGTAAACATTGAAACTACTGATGATAACGAATTGTCTACCGTAAATAAAAGGAGGTCTATTCCTGTGAAATATTATATTACCACACCTATTTATTATCCTAATTCCAGTCCTCATATCGGCACTGCGTACACGACTATTGCTGCCGATGCGATGGCCCGTCTGCGAAGAATGAAGGGCGATGATGTCTATTTTTTGACCGGGACGGATGAGAATGCGCAAAAAATTGTACGGACTGCTGAAAATGCCGGAATGGATCCGCTTACATATGTTGACGGAATCGTCGATAAATTTAAGGAATTCTGGAGACTGCTTGACATTTCCAATGATGATTTTATCCGCACAACAGAAGAACGGCATGCCAAAGTCGTACAGCAAATATTTACAAGGCTTTATGAAAAGGGCGATATTTACAAATCCGAATACGAAGGTTGGTACTGTACACCTTGTGAAACTTTCTGGACAGAGAACAAACTTGTTGACGGAAAATGTCCGAATCCGGATTGTGGAAGAAATGTGGAACTTCTGAAAGAAGAAAGTTACTTTTTCAGGATGTCCAAATACAGTGGCAGACTGCTGCAATATATTCAGGACCATCCCGATTTTATTCAGCCTGCTTCGAGAAGAAATGAAATGATCCGGTTTATTGAAGGCGGGCTTGAAGATCTCTGTGTATCGCGTACGACCTTCCAGTGGGGCATCAAGGTTCCTTTTGATCCGAAACATGTGGTCTATGTCTGGCTCGATGCCCTGATCAACTATATCTCTGCGTTGGGCTATCCTGACGGCGAAAAATACAAAACTTACTGGCCAGCCAGTGTTCATCTTGTTGGCAAAGATATTGTCCGTTTCCATACCATTATCTGGCCAATTATTTTGATGGCGCTTGATCTTCCTTTGCCCGAGAAGGTTTTTGGCCACGGATGGTTCTTAAGTAAAGAAGGTGGAAAAATATCCAAGTCAAGAGGAAACGTTCAGGATTCGTTCCAATTGATTCAGAGATATGGCGCTGATCCCATTCGGTATTTTCTGTTAAGAGAACTACAGTATGGGTTGGACGGTACTTTCTCAGAGGATGATCTGGTCGAAAAATTAAACAGTAATCTGGCGAATGATCTTGGAAATTTTGTGTCTCGCACCTTGGCCATGGTCGTAAAATACCGGAATGGAATTGTCCCAGAACCCGGAGAAAATACCGATCTGGAGAGGGAGATCAGAGATTTAAGTAGCACGGTAAAACAAGGGACAGAAGAAAAAATGCTGGCCTGTGATACGGCGGCTGCGCTTGAGGTCATCTGGCAGTTTGTCAGCAGGTGCAATAAATATGTCGATGAGACAGCTCCCTGGAATCTGGCGAAAAGTGAGGATAATCAGGACAGGCTGGATACGGTGCTTTATACATTTATGGAGTGCATTAGGATCCTAGGCATTTTATGCGCCCCCTTTATGCCGGGAGTACCGAGAAAAATCAAACCCCTCCTAGGAGATACAGATTTCTTCAAGGACTGGGAACAGGCAGACAGCTGGAATGTTATTCAGCCGGGTACGGCCATCCGAAAGGGAGAAGCCATTTTCCCGAGAATCGATGTCTCCGCATATCTTGAGCAGGTCAATTCTGAAATAGAAAGGTGTGGCACACAGGTGCAGGGGAATACAGACCATCAACAAGAAGTAAATCTAGAAGTCAGTTCTTCGCAGCCGGAAAATCCGCTGCACATGGCGGAGATGGCTCCGCTTAAGGAAGAAATCAGCATTGAAGAGTTTGCCAAAATGGATTTCAGGGTTGTTAAAGTGCTGCAGGCAGAAAAAGTAGAAAAAGCCGACAAACTGTTAAAACTGGAAGTAGAAATGGGTGGGGAGCGTAGAACGATTGTATCTGGTATTGCCCAGCATTACAGCCCAGAAGCGCTTGTCGGCAAAAAGGTCATTCTGGTTGCGAATCTTAAGCCTGCCAAGCTCCGCGGAATCATGTCCCAGGGAATGATTCTGGCAGCGTCGCAGGATGGAGAGCTGGAAGTACTTACTGTTCAGAAAGATCTTCCGACAGGGGCTCAGGTCAAATGATTTGGGATACGCATGCGCATCTGGAGGACAGCCAGTTTAGCCCGGACAGGGATGAGACCATTGCCCGAGCTACCGCAGCTGGTGTAACGACGATTGTAAACGTCGGATCTACCGAAAAGACGAGCCAGGATTCGGTGAGGCTGGCTGAAGAATACCCATTTATTTATGCAGCAGTAGGCATTCATCCGCACGATGTTGAAACTTGTACGGATAAAACCTGGGAGACGTTGTTCAGATTGGCGCAGAACCCGAAAGTTGTTGCCTGGGGAGAAATTGGTTTGGATTATTACAGGGACATTTCTCCCCGGGATGACCAGCGCAAGTGGTTTATTCATCAATTAAAACTGGCCAATGAAGCTGGTTTACCGGTGATCATCCATAACCGGGATGCACATGGGGATATTCTCCAAATGATTAAAAATAATCTTCCTGAGGCCGGCGGTGTTTTTCATTCTTATTCGGGCTCTTGGGAAATGGCAAAAGAACTTTTGGCTATGGGTTTTTATTTGTCTTTTTCGGGGCCGCTTACTTTCAAAAATGCCCGCCATGCCCCTGAAGTTGCGGAAAAGGTGCCAAAAGACAGGTTCTTGATTGAGACGGATTGTCCGTATCTTACTCCTGATCCCTACCGCGGTAAACGAAATGAGCCTGCTTATATACGTGAGGTGTTGGCAAAAATTGCGGCAATCAGGGGAATGGAGGTCGGGGAAGTAGCCCGTCTGAGCAGTGAAAATGCCCGCAGATTGTTCAGAATAGATCAGCTTTAGTGTGAGGTAGGTAGTAATCTTTCAGTGATCTGCAAACCGAACGGAGAGATGCATTATTCTGAAAATTTTGGCGTTTTTTTGTCAAAATGGTCACCTTTTCTATTGTGAATACTCCCGGTCTAATGGTAAAATGTATAGTGTATAGGAAAAATGCAAATACCAAATCAGATTAGACTCGTTCAAGTTTCGCGAGACTAATAATTTTTTTCGCCAGCTTGTAGATACAGATATACACCAACGGTGGCGAAATGCGGTTGCAACTGGAGTCATTGATTCAGAGAATACGTACCAGACAGGGGGAGTGCAAACAAGTATATAGATAAATAAAGCATGCAATTTAGATATTCTAAACTCTTAATTTGAATCGTGATTTCAGTACAATTGATTAATCAGAGAGAGAAAAACTTACTATCATTATATTTCTTAGTTACCTGAGGATATCATTTCAGTTATAGAAACGAGATATTAGCATTAAGCAGATACAATTTTTCGCTTTATTAATTTTTAAGGAGGAAATGAAAATGATCGATTTGAAAGTGTTAACAGATGCCGTAGGTGACCTGGACGAAGATAAACTGATGGGTATGCTGAATGACTTCGTTGCATCGAAACCTACCGAAGAAGAGGCTCAGTCCGTCGTTGCTGCCTGCCAGCAGGGGATGGCAAAAGTAGGCGAACTATTTGAAAGCGGTGAGTACTTTGTAGGCGATTTGATCTTTGCCGGTGAACTCTTAACCCAGTCCATCGATATCCTGAAACCGGTAATCGGCAGTGACAATTCGGCTAAAGTAGGCAAGATCGTAATGGGAACAGTCGAAGGCGATTTGCACGATATTGGCAAGAACATTTTCAGAAGCATGTCTGAAGCAGCTGGATTTGAAGTCTTCGATTTGGGGATTGACCAGAGTCCGAGTGCATTCATTGAAAAAGTCAAAGAAGTACAGCCGGATATCGTAGGGATGAGCGGTGTACTGACATTGGCCCTGGAAGCGATGAAAAAGACGGTAGATGAATTGAAAGCTGCCGGCGTGCGTGACAGCCTCAAAATCATTATCGGCGGAAACCCTGTAACAGAAGAAGCCAGCAGACAAATCGGTGCAGATGCATTTACTACGAACGCAGCCGAAGGCGTTAAGATTTGCCAGAACTGGGTAAAATAAATATCTGATATTACAATATTTACACGCGAAGACGCTTCAGTTGAAGCGTCTTCTTGTCGATTTACTTCGAGAGTTCCTTCAAAAAGCTTAGGGCAATATCGCATACAACAGTATGGTCTTCGGCGTTGAAGTAATCCGGTGTATTGGCATCGAAAAGAATATTGGCGCTTGTGGGGAACTCTTCGTCGCCATTCCAGAGAATAAAGGTAACATAAATGTTGTTCATAAACTGAAAACGGTAACTGAGGTCTCCATGCGTTGTTTTCAATGCGTTCAGCTTTGCCATGGCGTACTCCAGAGCTGGGAAATCCTTGCTGAACATCCTGACAAGCCTCATAATACACCGGCCGTAGAAATTACGGTAGTAGACCTGGCCGCCGGATACTTCCCGATACGTGATATCCTTTTCTGTAGGCGGTGCGCCCTGGGCATGCACCAGATAACGCAGGATTAATGTCTTGACCGGAAAGTTGGAAATTTCGGAGTGGTTGAAATCGCAGATTTCCCCTGAGGGGTAGGAGACAAAATAATTTCTGCCCATTAGAAGAACACGAAACTCTTGCTTTTGCCTGTCATAAACTGCTCCCGATTTCCGGGATATTTCCACAGGGTCACAATCCTTAAGTTTCGCGCGGATAAATTCATAATGCATCGGTGTATCGGACACGGTTTATTCCTTTACGCCTTTTCGCTAATCAGGATTTTATGTTCTAAAAGTTTAATTTCCTGAATTATACCGTTAATCGTTTTTTCATCTCCCAATAAACTTGTTAAAAAGATTTTCCCGGAGTCAATCTTCATGTTCGCAACATTTTCCATAAGCATTTTTTCTCCGTCAGGAGTTAGAACATAAGCATTCGATTCACACATATGATATCACCTTTCTTAACAGTTATTTTTATAGTTTAATTTCATTTAGACGATTTTACCTTGTTCCTTAACGGTTGGAAATCTTTCTATTTCAGTGTGGGGAAGGAAACAGGCGGATATAAATTCTCCCATGTAGGAGCTGTCGGTACTGAGTTCCAAGTAAGTCATATGAGAGGCAATATCCTCGGCTTTTTTTCTGGCGTCAGTACTTCGCAGGGTTAAATAGCTGCCCATCAAAGAACTATTGCCAAGATATTCAAACTTTTCAACCGGAAGGTCTGGGAAAAGCCCGATCGTAATCGAGTTGTTTATATTGATATTCGTGCCGATTCCGCCGGCAATATATATTTTGTCTATTGCGGAATAATCCATACCCATACTTTTTAATAATACTGCCACGGCAGAGTAGACAGCGCCTTTGGCCCGGATAAAGTTTTCCAGATCAATTTCCGTAATCGTGATATCTTTGGGGATATAATATTCTCCTCTAAAAGCCAACACAAATTCACCGATTCCATATTCATCAAAACGAATACGACGGGTTTTCAGATTGCGGTTCAGACGGCCCCGGCTATCAATGATCCCTGCCCTAAACATTTCAGCTATGGCATCGATGATTCCTGAGCCACATAAGCCGAGTGGCAATTGATTGTCTATGGTATCTATCGCAGGCTCAAAAGTTTTCCTGTCAATTCTCACATTTTCAATTACACCTGGCACCGCACGCATTCCCGAACTTATCTCTCCCCCTTCAAACGCAGGCCCGGCTGAACAGGCACAAGTAAGCAAGAAGTCTTTATTGCCGAAAACAATTTCGCCATTTGTACCCAAGTCCATAAAAAGGATATTTTGATCTTCCGACCACAGGCCGGAGGCAAGTACGCCGGCAGTAATATCTCCACCGACATAGCTTGAAACCGAAGGCAATATATATATAAGGCTTTCAGCATAGGCCTCTAGCCCGAGGTCGGCAGCTTTAAGGTATTCAGAATCAAGGAAAGCGGGAATATAGGGATCCTTCCGCAAATAATCCGGATAAACCCCGAGCATGAGGTGCATCATAGTTGTATTTCCGGAGGCGACCATCACGCTGATTTCGTCTTTGGAAACGCCTATTTCCTGTCGCATTTGCTTAAGCAAAGGATTAATTGTTTCTTTGATAATAGCATCGGTTAATTCCTGCAAGCCATTTTTCTTAGTTGCGTGGATAATTCTGCTAATCACATCAGCACCATATTTGATCTGAATATTTCCGGCAGAGGCTTTAGCAATAATCTTTCCGTTACAAAGATCGACCAGGAAGGCAGCTACAGATGTAGTTCCTACATCTATAGCTGCTCCATAGAGTCTCTCGGAAGTATCTCCGGGTTCAATATTGATAACTCTGATTCTCTCGCTGTTTTCTGCAAAATACGTTACGGTCACGTGAAAATCATTTTCTCTTAAAACATGAGGTATTTTTTTAAAGATTGGTAGTTGGCAAATCACTTCGCGGTAAGCGCTGTTTTTAAGCAAATGTCTTTTAATTCTGTCCCAGTCGGAAATGCAGTCATCAAGGCTTGGCAGGTCTAATTTCATATAGGTCTTTTGCACAGCGGAGTTAAACAGGATATGATTATTGGTAGCCAAGTTAATAACCCTGTCAATAATCTGTTGATCTTTTGTTCCAGCCAAATCTTCAATTTTCATCTCGCTAAAGATAGATGTCGGGATAGCCGGTACCTCAATAGTGATATCACCGTTGATCTTGGAATTACAGGCTAAAACAAAACCCTGTGCTAATTCGGATTCCGTAATATGATGGTTTTTACGAAAATTTACACTGCCTTTGAGAACCTTTAGCTTGCATTTGCCGCATGATCCCAGTCCATTGCAAGGTGCATCAAGGAAGATACCGGCTTTGTGGGCCGCATCAAACAGTGTCTCATCTAATTTGGCGATCACAACGGTGTTTTCAGGAATAAATTTTACTTTAAACATGTTGCTCCACACCCCTTTAAAGGACAGTCCTATGACAGTATTGCATAACACTACATCAGCGGATCCATTGTTAGTGCAGGGTGACCTTTTTCACTTAGATACTCCAATACGGCTTCGGACTCTGAAGCAATGGTTTCATCGCAGATCATGTCGACAAAGTTGTCAATTCCATACATTTCTTTGGCAGTTGCATTTAGTTTGTCAGCAACAAAATCTTTGAGTTCCTTCGGCATCCAGACAATACGTCCGGGACCGCCTTCAGCTGAGATGAACTTCTTGGAGGAGATAAACTGTCTGCCATGTCCCATAAATCCAGGAGTTTGAACGCCGCCGCC
Source organism: Dehalobacter sp. 12DCB1 (assembly GCF_004343605.1). GTDB lineage: Bacteria > Bacillota > Desulfitobacteriia > Desulfitobacteriales > Syntrophobotulaceae > Dehalobacter. Next base: position 74,797 of record NZ_POSF01000001.1, on the reverse strand, counting down.
TGTCATGGAAGCCAGTTCGCCGAATGTCATGCCTACCGGAGATACGCCGGAGAACTCTCTGTTTACGATGACAATCCCATTGGCTTCCGGCATAATGCCTGCGATACATTCGAAGCAGCCACAGGAGGTCATCGGGTCTTCCAATAAGCTGTAGAGGGTGATGCGGCTCAAAGCCCCTTGCGAGTACTGTTTCACGGTTTTATTGACTTCCGGCCAGATACCTTTGACGGGATCATCAACAGGACCTTTGTTTATTGGCTGACAAGGACCGGTTGGGTCGAGTTCAAAAGTGGCTTTGGAATCAAGCCAGCTTACGGCACCGCATAGTCCCAGCCTTTCCGGTGTCACAATACAGACATGGGAAGGCGCAAAGGACTGGCATAGAATACAGGTATAAAAAGTATCGACACTTTCATCGGTCAGACTGGCAATTCGTTCGTCTCTTGCTGCATACTTGGAAATCACCTGCTGGGCCTTCACTTCTTTGACTTTGGCAGCATCAGTGATAATTGTAACCTGACATTTGTCGACGACTGCACCAAACTCATCCAGCATCTTGGCATACAGCACTTCACCAAAGTGACGAAGCCTGAAGCCTTTTTCGTAAGCATCTTTGCTGATGCGAACCCAGGTGGTATCCCTCTGCCCGACGTGCATGATACCTTCAATATAGTTCATAAAATAGTGGATTCTTCTTTCCAGAACCGGCTCAAAATCTGAATGCATGTTCTTTCCGGATACTTCGACCAGGACGGCTAGCGGCATTCTTCCTGCTACCTGTTGCACGGTGTCGATATCGTCACCAATAATCCCAATCTTATGGTCTTCAATTTCACTGGCTTCTCTTTGCGCAACAAGCTCCCAGGACTCTGTTTTATTACCTCCGAATTCAACAAACATGACATCTTTTCTGATTCTTTCACCTTCGAAAGCAGCGGCAAAAGCAACGGGAATCGGAATTTCAGTAATCTTAATTTTAATACCTCTGATTTCAAGTGAAGTTGCAGCCATTTTGTTGTAGTCTTTTTGGGTGATAAGCTTCATCGGAACTTCGGCAACATCCTGATCAGTTACAACCGGAAAGCCGAGGTTAATCGCAGCTGCACCTGCGGCAACCCTGTAATTGCTTAAAGGTCCGACGGCATTGACAAAGGCTTTCAATCTTTTATACGTATAGCGCTTAAATTCTTCCCAGTCGCCAGGGGTCAGGGCACCGAAGATTAAAGCTGCGCGGATGGTTACCGTAACGACATGAATCACCGAGGTCATGTTATATCCCAGGGGCATGACTCTGAACTCAAGTCCTACTTTGACTCCACCTTCAATAGCCTGATCAATAACTTTACCGACAAGGAAGGTTAAAAGCCCTTTAGCTTGGTATTCTTTAATTACTTTGGCAGCTGATTCGGAATCCGGAAATTCGCCGATGATGACTGCCTGTCCCGGGATATCGTCTGTTACGAGACCAACGCCCCAGCCGCGGATAATCGCATCCGTGAGAAAACCCATACACGGAGCTTCATAGGGCTTTTCATCCATGACATACTTTAATGCTTCAATAATTTCCGAACAAACAGCAGCAGCCATACCGGCATTTTCAGCTTCTCTGAGTTGTTCTTTTTCCACGATCAGGCTTCTGACAAGATCTAAAGCGCCTTCAAGTTCTCCCAAGGTGCCTATTTTTTTGCCGGTAATGGCATAAATAAGGGACAGGGAGTAAGCAGTATCAGGAAAAGCAACCTTATGCTCTTTCCCTTTTAAGGAGATTGCTTTTACAACATATTCGGCAGCAGTATCGAGAGCTTGTTTTGCTCCTGCAAATACGGTGCTATATAAATTCATGTGTATTCCCCTTTCCGTAGAATTTCCCCAGGCAGTTGTATGACGGTGCTACTACGATTTATAGCTCCAGGTAGGAATCAGCATATAACATATTGCCCTTAATCATATCACAGGTTTTGATTGTCTCCATCAACCTCTGGTCGCAAGGGTTTACAATGGCTGCGGTTAGACCGCACTGCATTGCCATTGCACAATAGGTGGCATCAATAATTGGACGGACATGTTTTGGCGCACCATTGGATACGTTACTTAATCCGGCATTGGTTTTGAGGCCCATTTCCGTAATCTGACGGATGGTCTCCAGAACTTCCGATGCTTTTTCCTGCATTCCTTTGATCACCAGGAAGAGTGGGTCGAATAAGAGATCCATCGGGTCGATACCAAGCATCATTGCTTTTTCCAGCATTTCGGTGCAGTAGGTGATGCGCTCTTCAACGTCTGCAGGAATACCTTCTTTGGCACACAGGGCAATGGCCATGGCATCGTTGGCGGCGGCAACTTCTAAGAGCCCCAGTCTCGGACCGGCATCGGCAGAATTAATAATCGGTTTGCCTTTGGAACGGTTGTAGACTTTGATACCGGCCTCAATTGCTTTTTTATTGGCTGTATCCAAACAAATCGGAACATTGTCAAATTCATTTTGCAAAAGCTGTACAGCCCAGGCCATAACTTCTTCGCCATCTCTTTCGGCAGGGCCGATATTCAGGTCAAGATATACGGCGCCAGCGTCAAGCTGCTCTTTGGCTCTTTGAAGAATGGGAGCAGGGTTGCGGTCAGCGATGGCTTGTCGAATAACCGGAGAAATACAGTGGATTCTTTCACCAATGACTAAAAATCTATCCATGTTAGGAGCACCTCCAAATTTTTTTATTAAAAACGGGACATTAGGTTAATTCGTACCTTTTTCAGGTTAGTTAATGCCTTCCATTGTTCTTAAGAATTTAGGAAGATGCATGGCTTCATCAGGACCTATAATGACTTCCCAGTCGGGAAGACTATCCTGAATGTCACTTTTCAGAACGGCAACCTTTCCAGGAATAATAAGCTTTCTGCACTTGGTTTTGCTCTCGATATCGGATTCTTTAATAAATTTGGCAATAACCGAGCCGCTGAATTTGCCTGCAGCCCATGCTGTCAGTACGGAGTAACCGCCGGCATCAGGGATTCCCATCCAGACTTGCACTTTGGATCTTTCCACTTCACCGGAAACAACAAAGTAAGTCAGGGCAAAGTCAACCGTAATCAAAACAGGGGAGTTATCGCCAGGATTATTGATTGGATAGAATTTCGGTTCAACTCTCATCGGTTTCTGCGGGTCAGTAAAGATATTCTGTCTTAAACCAAAGAGAGGGAGAGCGCGGGCGTAATCCATATCGTCCATAACAATAATGGAACCGTACTTCATGGTGAATAGGGAGGCCAGAGCAACTTCTAAAAATTTATTGCCTTTGGCCAGCTCGTTGACAAAGACGACAGAAGGATAGCCAAAGGTTCTATCCTGTTCTTTTAAAGCTGTTCTGCGGATCTGCACAACGTTAGTAAAAGTTTCACGTGCGGAAGAGCTGCCGGCATCCAGTAACAATTCTTTGTAATCAAGTTTTTGGACAGCTTCAATTAGATCATATAATTCAGTAAGTGAGGGTGCTTTTAAGCCGAGAGGCAGTTTGAGATCTTTGACCAAATCAACCATTTCCTGATAGTTTTTGCTGTCAGCGCCAAATACAATTGGGAGTTCATCTTTAACCAGTTCTAAAGCATCTTTCAGCACAGAAACATCGGCGCATATCAGCATATAGGCTACTTTTAAACCGGAAGCTTTCACTTTGCTGACTAAAGAGAGATAAGCGTCTTTGTTGCCGGTATACTGGAGGGCAGCAATTTCAACTCTCATTTCTTCGCCGATCCGGACATAATCGACGTTTTTTATATTGGCGATCTTCGCATCAATTTGCTCCTGTGACATCGCATCGGAAAATAGTACAGCAAATTTGTTACGGTTCACAAAGGTTTTCTCGTGGCGAAAAAGAACAGTTTCACCGCCAAGTTTACATTCGGCTTCTCCCTTGCCGAAAGTTACGACCTTCATCAGGGGAGCAGTGGACTCAGAGAGTTTCGCCATCGCATCATCACTCATATGCGTGCATTTGCTTATTTCTGCACCGCCGGCTGCTACCTTCATTGCAAAAGCCATACAGGTAGGAAAGCCACATTCTTTACAGTTGGTTTTTGGTGTCAGTTTATAGATATCCAATCCGGACATTGCCATTTTCATTTTCCTCCTTGAATCAAAATTACAATCAGCGTCATTAAATATTTATTATTTCAGGCTATTCACGAAAGAACGGATTGTCTCTGCCGAACGTGGATGACGCAGGACAACAGCATCAGAACCGGCCACGATAACGCCAGCTGCGGTGGAAACCTCCATGGCAATGCCACGCTCTTCCTGACCACCCCATTCCGGAGAATCTTCTTCAGTCGAGGCAACTTCTTTCACGTTCCAGGTATCAAAGCAAACCGGTGTAATAATCGGCATCTGTAAGGTCTTATCATTTTGACCCAAAGCGGCCAGTCTGATTCTGTCAATCGTTGAAGAAACATACTCAAAACCGTATCCGACAGGTGCGGTCCCGACATTCATTACAATATTTTCATTTTTGATTTCCAGTTGGTTGATCAGAATGTTTAATTGCTTAGCCAGGTTGATGTCAACCGAGGATTCGGCTGCTACTTTATGTTTATAAGCTGTTACGCCGGCTGCAGCAACAGTCTTATAGTTATCTTCAACAGCAGATAACAGAAGCACATTTTTACCTTCCAGTCCTCCGGCTACTTTTTCAAATAATTTAAGGTCTTTTTCATGATTTTGTGTCCCTGCAATAACAAGAGGCAGTTTAACCGCATTAGCAACTTCCTTAGCCAGAGCGGCACATTCTTCAACAGGTTTATTCAGACCATTCGGATCTGCGCCTTCAAACCGTAAGCAAATGAAATCAGGTGTAAATTTTTCTTCCACACATTTGGCCCATTCTACTGCATTTTCGGCAACTGAACCATAGATTTCCTTAAGGCTGTTAATCCAATTTTCTGGGTAAACGTCGAGTATTTCCAAACCAATTTTTACACCACTGCCGGTATCACCGTCAAAACTGTAAAACGGAAACGCATTCTGTCCACCGAGCGCTATGGTGTTTTCCCCTGTCCCTAATTCCAAATTGTAAATGCTTCCACTATACTTTTGGACTGAGGTTTTAAAAGCCACTTAAATCTCCTCCTTCTTCTTATAAACCAATTATTTGGCAGATATCTTTAATTGCCCGTTTCGATATACTATCATCAGGCAAATTAACCAAGGCTTTTCCCTGAGAATCATACGCATATACCAATGGGTCCAGAGCGATGATCCCCAGCAGTTCCAACCCCTGTAAGGGAATTTCTTCAGTAATTTTCTCGTTCAATTTTCCATCCGGGGCTTTATTGATAATTAAATATTGTTCGGCTACTTTCAGGCCAAGTTCTCTGACCAGCTTATTGATTCGGCCAACGGCTTGAACACCGCGGCGCGAGCAATCGCTAACCAGAATCAGGATATCAATATATCTTGCTGTCCCCCGGCTTAAGTGTTCCATGCCGGCTTCATTGTCAATCACAACATATCTGTATTTATCAGAGACCTTATCGAGCTGTTCCCGCAAAATCCCATTGACGAAACAGTAGCAGCCTTTGCCTTCGGACCTTCCCATGACGAGGAGGTCATAGCCATTTCCTTCGGTGATCGAGGTATTCAGCTGGTACTGAAGATACTGGGCTTTGGTCATTCCTCCGGGAAAACCATCGCGCATAGTTTCTCTTAAATTAACTTCTTCTCTGATTTCGCCAAGCGTAACTTCAATTGCTTCTCCCAGCACTTCATTCAAGTTAGCGTTGGCATCAGCATCGACACCGAGCACTGGTCCTTGCCCATTCTTTACAAGGTAATCGATCAGAAGTCCTGTAATTGTTGTTTTCCCAGTTCCGCCTTTACCTGCTACCGCAATTGTTTTCCCCATCTAAAATACCTCTTTTCTATATCAAAGCATCGAGCTTAACTTTAATTGCTTTGACTTCCTCAATAATCTTGTCGTTCGTGAAGGGAGACTGGTTCGCCCGGTCAGAATTGACGACAGCTACGTTGTAGGAGATAAAGCCAAGGCAGGCTTCAGGATCAATATTTTCAAGGACATACGCTTTGTCCGCATCATTCTTGATCTTGTTGCCAACGGCATAAATCTTTGGTATGCCGATATCGGAAGCCAGTTTCTTGATCTTATGGTACGTCTGGAGGCTTCTGGCTCCTGGTTCGACAACCACAATAAAGGCGTTTACACCCTGGGCTGTTCCTCTACCGAGATGCTCAATTCCGGCTTCCATATCCATAACGACAACATCTTTGTTTTGCAGGACCAAATGAGAAGTAAGTCTTTTCAGCAGGACATGTTCCGGGCAAACGCAGCCGCTGCCGCCGCTTTCAACAGTACCCATCGCCAACAGATTTACACCGTTGTAGCGGGTACAGTATTTGTCTGGGATATCATCTACCTGTGGATTTAATTTGAACATTTTACTAAAGGAATCGGTCGGCGTGCTTGTTCTTTCTGCAATCAGGTCTTTCATTTCAGCAATGGGTACGATCTTGGAAATAATCTCGTCAGGAAAACCAAGGGCTAAAGCCAAATTGGCATCAGGATCAGCATCAACCGCCAGAACCCGGTAGCCTTCTGATGCATACAGCCTGCTTAGGATGGCTGCGAAAGTTGTTTTCCCGACGCCGCCTTTGCCTGTAATTGCTACTTTCATCTAAATCACCCAGACGCATTATTTATCTTTTATATTTCTGTTCCTTAAAAGCCGGCAGGAGTTAAATCATCATAGCCGGTAACATTCATTCTCTGAACGTTAAGCGCTTCGACTTTGCTTCTCTTTTCTTCAATTCTGGCTAGCATTTTTTCTGCAGCTACAGCCGGATCTGTTTCAAAGTAGAATTTTGCACCTACCCAGTCTTCCAGTCTGTTGGTCAGAATATCTGTGACTTCCGGGCTTCCGGTTACCGGAGGAACAACGCCCAGAAAGGTATCGATTCCAGAGCTCACCACGTAGGTTCCGATGGCGACAGCTTTTTCGGACATCCATTCCGGAGCTGCGCCGACAACGGGTAGTTCGCTCATATCGAGTCCTAGAATTTTAGCTACTTCACCAACCAGCTCGAGGATACGGCTGTTGTCAACACAGGAGCCCATATGCAAGACAGGAGGGATATCGGCTAGCTCGCATACTTTCTGCAAGCCTACTCCACAATACTTGACAGCATCTTTGCTTAAGAGACCTGCTTTGGCAGCAGCCTGAGCCGCACAGCCGGTAACAACAACAATAACGTCATTAGCGAGCATCTTTTTAATAATTTCAATATGACTATGATCACCTTTTACCTTCGGGTTGTTGCATCCAACAATGCCAGCAGCTCCTCTTAATACACCTGATACTAAGCATTGCGCCAAGGGTTCAAATGTACCCGGCTTATGTGTATAAGAATTGACAACACGGTCCAACTGGCCAATTATAGCCTGGTTACTATAACCGATCGTGCCAGAAGATTTATGTGTTGGGATGAAGACTTTTTCATGCTTCCTGTTTTTATAGTTCTCTACTGCTTCCCTAATTATTCTTTTGGCACATTCATAAGCATTGGCTTCATCAAATTGGATGTGAATAGCATCTTTAATCTTAGCAATCTTCGAAGTCGTAATAAATTTGGTATGGTAGCATTGAGCCAAGTTCGCCAGGGCAGGGAAGATACATTGAACATCGACGATCATGGCTTCAACAGCACTGGTAACAATGGCAAGCTCCTGCTGGTTAAAATTTCCGGCAATTTTAATGCCGTGACGCATGGCAACTTCATTTCCGGTGCAGCAAACGCCGACCAGGTTAATGCCCTCTGCGCCGACACTCTTGGCCAGTGCTTTCAGCTCAGGGTCATCAGCAGCAACAACGACCATTTCAGATAGACTGGGTTCATGTCCATGAAGAACGATATTAACCATGGTTTTATCAATAACACCCATATTTGCCTCAATTTCTCTCGGCATCGGGGTTCCAAAGATAATATCGCTGAATTCGGTACCAATATAGGAACCGCCCCAGCCGTCAGTTAGGGAAGTCCGCATGGAAAGATTGATCATACTTTCGGCATCTGCGGTGCATCCCATAGTGGTTGCATGCATGATGGAAACAACTTCACGATCGAGAGCATCGGGCATAATGCTATTTTCTTTCCAGACATTTTTCCGCTGTTCTGGAGCACTCGGCGGAATAACCATCGAACCGAAGGGCTTGCCAAAATCATTTAGAGCGGCTTCCGCTACTTCATGGGCAACCTGATAAATATCTTTGTCTTCGGTACTTACGCCCCATCTAGCTGCAACATTCAGTAATTTTTTCTCATCACGGATTTGATAATCTCCGTTCGGACTCGTCATGTGAAGCACGTGAGCAATATGTCTGGCGTGGTCGGAGTGTGCAGATGAACCTCCTGCTACCATTCGGGCATAATGCCTGGAAGCAATAACATCCGCAGTGGCGCCACAAATACCTTTTTGAACGCCTTTTCCTGGAATGGGGCTGACGCGGCAAGGACCCATGGTACAAATACGGCAGCATACACCTTGTTCGCCAAAACCACATTGGTTTTTAAGAGCGGCTTTCCTGTCCCAGAGTGTTTCGCAACCGTCATTCCGGGCTTTGGCGTAAAGTTCTCGAGTAGCTAAATCTACCGACAGTGTTGTTTCGTCCAGTAATTTTTTCTCATCCTGTAATTTTTCGTCCATTGCGTTTCCTCCTTCAATAACTATACGCTGTCTTGAAATCATTTAGCTGCTACAATTGTTAGTAATAAAAAGTGTAGTGTACAGAGTTATTTCAACTTAAAATTGGGAGTTTATGAATAAATTCACAAACATTTTTAAAGGATAAGAGTTTTATCTCTGGCAGTAAATATATAAAGCACTTCATAAATCCAAGATTATTATAGTATGAAATTTTTAGGAAATATATTGATCTGCTGTTAATGAACGAAATGGGGGGGTGAATAGCAATAATTTAATTCCTAACAGCATATTTTATATATACTTGTATAACCTGTATATTATTGTATATACAATGATAATTGCGTTTTTCCTAATGTTTTTTAGTCCATCAGCAGTAGTAGCTTTAAGACCAATCGTGGCATTGCCCCAGCAACCAAAGCAAAATCATAATTCCGCAATCTGACAGATATCTCAAGAAATATAATCCAATTCTTTATTATTAAGGTTTAAAGCACTGATTCCGTTTACAGTGGCCAGTTCCAAAACGGCATGTTTGCTTATTCCTGTCATAACCATGTGACCGACTTCATCATAGAAACCTTTATCGTGGGATACCCCGTATGAACCCGCATCGCTGCCAACGGCGATCTTTACGCCTAATTCAAAGGCTTTTTTGACCAGAGCTTTCTGCGTATCATAGATCCGGGCAATATTCGGTAATTGGTTTGTAAAGCGGCTGCCTCTCGTAGCAATCAGGTTTCCCAAAGGTGCTAACGTAGGAATCCAGATGGTATCATGTTCCAGCATCAGTTGCAATTCATTTTCTGTAAGAAAATAACCATGTTCAATTGTATTTGCACCTGCTTTCACAGCGATACCAACTGCTTCTGCCGAGTTAGTGTGGACCATTATGGGAAGGCCTTGGTCCTTTGCTGTCTGTATCATGTAGTACATTTCATCAAAACTGAAATGTGAGCCGTCAACTTTCCCGAATTGATCAAAATCTACAAGGCCAGTCAGTAGTATCTTAAGATGATCAGGCTTTGAAGCAAGCAGCTTTTTAAAAACACTCTTGAAATCAGCCATATCGGCAACCGGTTTGCCCAAAAAGCTGCCGTAGCATCCTTGCTTGTAGATCGCAAAACCAGGGGTCCGGAGAATCATTCCTTCTTCAAGGGCCAGTTCCCTGGCCAAAAGAGATACATTTAAGTTATCTCCTCCGTCACGCAGTGCGCAAATGCCCATTTTTTTATATTTTCTAAGAACATTGGTGATTATAATTGAATTGGGGTTATTTTTGTGCTGCAGACGTGCCTCTTGAAAATCTATTCCATCCAAAGCCAAATGAACATGGGCGTCAACTAATATGCTTTTAATCATTTTTTCACCTGGTTTTGAAAAGTTTTGCAAACCACCAGAAAGGGGACGCCTTTCTGGTGTCACAACATTTTACTTCTTTTGGCTATCTTTATTTCACAGGACCAATTTTGCCTTGTCTGAAAGCGGTGCTGAACTTTCTGCAGTTCTTGTCTTTACCCATTAATGCTTCGGTCGCGAGCAGGGTCGCAATCATATCTCTGCTGCAGGGATCCATAATTGCAGAATCCATACCAAAGAAAGTAGCTAGAGCCAGAAAGTTCTGATTGACAACTTTTCTTAAAGGCATTCCGAAGGAGATGTTGCTCAAACCGGAAGTGATTTTAATTGTTGGGTACATTTCTTTGATTCTTGTCATGCTTTCATTAAAGGAGTACATAGAATTGTTATCAGTAGACAAAGCAATAACTAATGGGTCGACATGCATCCTGTCAGGAGTAATATCATATTTAGCAGCTTCCTCAACCATTTGCTTGGCAATTCCGACTCTGGTGTTAACGTCTTTGGGAATTCCGTCGTTATCACAGGTCAGCGCAATGACTTCCCAGGTCGTTCCCTTGATCAACGGGAAAATAACATCACATTTGTCGCCTTCCATGGAAACGGAATTGATAAGTCCTGGTCTCTTGGCATATTTAAAAACGGCTTCAATTGCACGCGGATTTGGGCTATCAATACAGATCGGAGTGTCAACGGCATCCTGAACAATATCCATTAACCATTTCAGTGTTTCAACTTCAACATCAGGTGATGTGCTGGCACTGACATCTAGGTAGTGGGCGCCGTCATTGGTCTGGTCAATCGCACGTTGGCGGATAAAGTCAGCATCTCTTTCTTCAATCGCTTTTTTCACGATAGGAATCGTACCATTAATTTTTTCACCAATAATAATCATTTATAAAGCTCACTCCTTTATGAAATTGTATATACAAGTATACGCTTAGAGTTTAACATTATTTCTACATACGGTCAATATTTTTTTCGACAATGTATGTTGTATTCTAAAAGTAAAAGTATTCTAAATATTTTATCTTTTATGGGCTATTTGAATTACTGGGTCAGCATGGTTTATCAGTATTTTTTCTGGCTGCCCGCAGACAGTTTTTCATCAAAATTGCGGTGGTAATCGAACCTACGCCGCCCGGTACAGGGGTGATCGCACTGACTTTGTCCACGACTGCATCATAATCGACATCCCCGCACATCTTGCCGTCTCCGGCATCGTTGATGCCAACGTCGATGACGATAGTGTTTTCGGATACGTATTTGTCATCGATCATTTTAGCTCTGCCCATCGCAGCGATGATGATGTCTGCTTTCTTCGCAATTCCGGCCATGTCTTTGGTCTTGGAATGACACATCGTTACGGTCGCATTTTCTTTTAAGAGCATCATGGCCAGCGGTTTACCCACAACGAGGCTTCTTCCCATGACAACGACATTCGCGCCGCTAAGATTATAGCCGTAATGGCTCAAGGTTTCCATACATGCTGCGGGCGTGCAGGGCAGGAGTCCACTCATATCGCCTTCAAATACTTTGGCCAGGTTCAGCGGATTCATGCAGTCAATGTCTTTATCTGCCGAGACCAGGTGCTTGATGACTTCTTCGTCCAGCTGTTTTGGAAGTGGACGGAACAGCATGATGCCATGAACAGTACTGTCATTGTTGACTCCAGTCAAGACTCTTGTGAATTCTTCCATGCTGATATTTAAGTCTAAAGGATAGGTCTTGGTCGCAATGCCAAGGTTTTCACAGTTTTTAATAATGCTGTTTTCATAGTAAACGTCGTCCGGACGGCTGCCAACGCGGATAATACCAAGAGTAGGGTTGATGCCTTCAGCTTTTAAAGACGCAACTTCCTGCTGGAGGTTTTCTTTCATGGCCTGGACGACCGGTTTGGCGTTAAGGATCTGACTCATGCTTATTTACCTCCTGTAATGGCGTTCTGGACTTCAGCAAAAATACGGTCCGCTTTAGCTGTATAGGTGGTAACCAGTTCATTCAATTCGGTTTCGATCTTCTGTTTCAGATCCTGGTCTTTCATGATCTGGGTGTTTATCAGAACGTTCAGTTTTGCACCTTCGAGCGCTGCTTTCAGAAAAGTTACGCCGACTCCAACGTCGCTGATTGCAATGCGGGTGCCTTTTTGAGCGAATTCTTCCTGTAGGTTGATGCCGTCAGCACAGCATCTGGCAATATCAAGCGGTACGAGCGTCGCTTTAACCAAAGCGGTCTGGAGCGTTTCTTCTTTAATTCTGATTTCTTCTTCGTTATTCTTGGGAAGTCCATAAGCCTGGGACAGCGGGTAGAAGGCATCTGCATCTTCCTTGACCAGAGCCTGCAATTTTTCAATAATTTTTTGGCCTTTTTCCATGAGTACCAGTACATCGGCTTCGACATCGGCATATTTCTTTTTGCCAACGGTCAGGCTTCCTACCATGACACCTAACGCCATGCCGATGGAGCCAACATAAGCAGAAGCACCACCGCCTCCGGGAATAGGCTCTTTAGAGGACAAAGCAGTTACAAAATCTATACAGCTCTTATTCAACATTCGAATCATCTCCTTATTCTTTAATATGGGGCAGGTCTCCGTAATACATAGCCGCTTTCGGCTGTTGTGACCTCCGCGGCGCAAAAGCCGCGCTCCGCATCTGGGCCGTTGACGCTGTCTGTATCTTAGAGACTAGTCTCTGGATTAAGAACAGTTTTATTTTTTCTATAATGTAAGGATTTTTTGTACTTATAGAATGAGATGGTAGTACGAAGCTGCCATCTCATTCTTATTACTAACCAATATGAAACTTGTTCTTAGAATAAACCGGAAATCTTGCCGGTGCTGTCAACGTCAATGTTTTCAGCAGACGGTACTTTCGGCAGTCCGGGCATGGTCATGATGTCTCCGGTCAGAGCTACGGCAAAGCCTGCTCCAGCAGAAATTTTAACGCCACGGATGGAAATTCTGAAACCTGAGGGACGTCCCAGTTTCTTTTGGTCATCCGATAGGGAGTACTGGGTTTTGGCCATGCAGACCGGAACATCACGATAGCCGATTTTTTCGATGTTATCGATATCGGCAGAGCTGGTCCCGATAAACTCAACGCCGTCAGCACCATAGATTTTGGTGGCAATCGCGGTGATTTTGTCTTTGAGTCCCATGTTAAGGTCATAGGTAAAGTTGAAGTTTTTCGGGCTGTCTATGATGCGCAGAACTTCTTCAGCCAGTTTCGCACCACCAGGGCCGCCTTTTTCCCAAACTTCGGAAAGGGCTACATTAACACCAAGTTTCTTGCACTCGTCTTCAATCATTGCCAGTTCAGCTTCGCTGTCGGTCGGGAACTTGTTGATTGCAACAACGGCAGGCAGACCAAAGTTGATGGTGACGTTTTCGACGTGTTTTAAGAGGTTCGGCAAGCCTTTTTTAAGAGCCTCCAGGTTTTCTTTGTTGAGATCAGCTTTGGCTACGCCGCCATGGGATTTGAGCGCGCGAACGGTTGCAACAATAACAACGGCTTCCGGACGCAGGCCACTTAAACGACATTTAATATCAATAAATTTCTCAGCGCCGAGGTCAGCACCGAATCCAGCTTCGGTTACAACATAGTCGCCAAGTTTTAAAGCCATCTTGGTCGCCATAACACTGTTGCAGCCGTGAGCAATGTTCGCAAACGGTCCGCCGTGAATGAAAGCTGGCGTATGTTCAAGAGTTTGTACAAGGTTCGGTTTTAAAGCATCTTTCATCAGGGCACCAACAGCACCTTGACACTTCAGTTGACCGGCAGTTACGGGTTCACCGCTTCTGTTGTAGGCGACAATGATTCTCTCAACTCTTGCTTTGAAGTCGTCAATATCGCTGGATAGGCACATGATCGCCATGATTTCAGAAGCAACCGTAATGTCAAAGCCGTCTTCTCTCGGAGTGCCATTGGCTTTGCCGCCAAGTCCGTTGACAATGGAGCGGAGCTGGCGGTCATTCATGTCCATGCATCTTTTCCAAGTAATTCTACGGACATCGATATCCAGCGCGTTGCCTTGTTGGATATGGTTGTCGAGCATCGCTGCAATCAGGTTGTTGGCAGCACCGATGGCATGAAAATCACCTGTGAAGTGAAGGTTGATATCTTCCATTGGTACGACCTGAGCATAACCGCCGCCAGCGGCGCCACCTTTGACACCGAATACAGGGCCTAAGGATGGTTCGCGTAGTGCAATGACAGTTTTTTTGCCGAGATAATGGAGAGCATCTCCTAAGCCGACGGATGTCGTAGTTTTACCTTCTCCGGCAGGAGTCGGGTTGATGGCAGTAACAAGAATCAGTTTGCCATTCGGTGTGTCCGCTTTTTGATTTAATAAGTTGTAGTCGACCTTGGCTTTGTATTTGCCATAGGATTCCAGATAATCCTCGGGGATTCCGAGTTCTTTTGCTACATCTAATACAGGCAGCATGGTTGATTCCTGGGCGATTTCAATATCACTTTTGAAAGCCATTGGTTTTCCCCCTTTTTTAATTATGGACATTTTGCTTAACTTTATTTAGATTTTACGTAAGCACTATCAAATTTTTTCTGAACAAGATGGTCTACATCCAAAACAGTAGTGGACTTCTTTTTGTACATGAAGCTCAGCCAGTAAATAAGTCCGACAAATATGCTTCCGCCAACGATATTTCCGAGGGTAACAGGAATAAGGTTATTCACGACAAACGTTTCCCAGTTAAGGTGAGCAAGTTTTTCAGGTGTTACACCGAGCGTTGCAGCCTGGGCCACCCAGGTCGGGTTGGCTTTGGCAAGAATGCCGGCAGGAATGTAATACATATTGGCAACACAGTGTTCAAAACCAGAAGTAATAAACAGCCAGATCGGAAAAAAGATAGCAAGAAGTTTACCGGTAATATCCTTGGCGGCATTCGCCATCCAAACAGCCATACAAACCAGCCAGTTACACAAGATTCCCATGAAGAAAGCTTTCGGGAAAGTCAGGCCCGTCTTATATGCGGCAACTTTGATTGTAAACCCTCCGAGTAGACCTGAGGAAAAGTCAAACTGGCCGGAGTAAAGGATAAACAAGACGACAAGCATGGAACCAATAAAGTTCCCGATATAGACAATCGTCCAATTCCGCAGCATTTTTAGCCATCTTGATTCCTTTTCCATACAAGATACCACAATCAGGGTGTTTCCGGTGAATAATTCAGCTCCGGTGATAACCACCATCATCAGTCCTGTGGCAAATAAGGCACCAGCAAGTGCTTTGCCTAAGCCAACAGAAGTGATGGTGTGAATGGCAGTATTAGAGCCTTCCGCCGCGAAGGCAATAAAGGCTCCCGCTAGTATTGCCAACAGCAGCAATTTCAATATAGAAGAATTCGTTTTATTCTTTCCATATTCTACAAATCCCTCAGTAATCTCTGAAGGAGTTTTAAACATTTTTTCCATTCTCCTACCCCTATTATAAGTGTATTTGGACTGATTTAAAAGGTCATAAGGTTTAAAGGATGGTTACAAAGACCAAATGCCTTTAAACTAAAGCACTTTATTCTTTTTCTTTGGACTTTGTTCTAGGTCTAATGCCAAGTCTTTCTGCAGAGTGGTCCTGGCCTTCAAAAAAGTTTATCCAGCCTGAAGTATGCTGTTTTTCCCAATTGTAAGGGCTCACATGATAGGAATTCAGCTTTTCTTCCTCAGAATAGTCTTTTAAGCGGTAATAGGCTTTGACCCAAATGCACTTTTGCTTGTCCGGATAAACTTCACACCAGCCGTTGTAGCTTCCTTCACATGGGCCGTTCCGTTGGTTCTTGGGACAGTTACCCATTGGACAGACATAGGCTACATCGATCAGCGCACAGTCACCGCAGTCCTGGCAATTGTACATGCAGGATTTGGCGAGATGCTCAATGCCGTGGAAAGGTTTTTCCAGCGCAGAGTCCTTTATGGCATGACAAAATCCGCGCATAAAGCCAAACATTCCTTTGTTGGGTTCAAACATCATCTTGTGAACAACTCTAGACATCTTATAATTCAAATCAAAGCTCTTCTCATAATTGTTGTAGTCGTTGGATTTTTGATCAGTATTCAATCCGGTCTTTTCATCTTTGGCGTAAACATAGAAACCGTTTTTTTGAGGATAGTCAAACTCCCGAATATAATCCTGCCAGTTGGCGGTCAATTCGTTTCCACGGTCAATAATATATTCAACTTGTTCATACGTCGTATTATGCCCGCCGAGATGAACGCCTTTGTAGCCCATACCTTTCAGGATAGCAAAGAGTTTCGCTGCCCTATCGAGCATGGCGGCAACACCCTTGTCACTGCTTTGTTTTTCCTGTTCCAGTTCAGCAACAAGCTTGTCCGTAACAATACATCCGGGGACTTTATTCATACTCATTGCTTTGGCAGCGCCATAAGTCAGCAGGTAAATATTTCCCATTAGACACCCGGGCAGGTTATTGTGCTTCACAAATTGATAGAGTTCGTGGTACTTTCTGACATCGTAGCCAACTTGGGGTATAATGAACTTAGCACCATTCTCGATCTTCTTTTTGAGCTTGGTGTACTGGAGCATCTGCTCGGCTTCGGTGGCTTTAAAAGGTGAAACAGCAGCACCCGCAAACAGATGGGTTGGCTGAAGTTTATGGATACCTCTAACTGTGGGAAGTTCCAACCCGCCATTCATCTTGGTGATAAAGGCCAAGAGCTGAGTGGAATCAAGGTCAAAAACCGGTTTGGGCCGTCCGAAGAAATTACCTGGATCATAGTCGCCAGTCAGTACCAGTAAGTTATGGAGCCCCGAACGTTCCAGGGAAAAAAGCTGGCTTTCCAGTTGCGTGCGGTTTTTGTCCTTGCAGGCAACGTGAATAATTGCATCGATGCCTAAACTTTTGATTTCCCTGCCAATGCCCTCAGGATTAATGCCGACACTTCCACCCGGGTTGTCAGTCAGACTAACAGCATGGACCTTTTTCCCTTTAGCAGCTTGTTCCGCCAATTGAAGCGCTTTTTCCTGAGAAACTTCTTTAGAGCCGCGGCCGGGTACGAGTTCCCATGTTACAATAAACTCATTGTTGTCCTGTATTGCTTTACGAAAAGTGTTCTCCATAAGTATCCCCCTTTCCAATTATTCTCGAAAATCTAACATGAAAATAAAAATAAAGAAAATAAAAAGAGATAATTGCGTCCAAACAATGTATACTATTGTATATACAGGGGTTTTGCTTACTTTAATATATCACCCAAATTTTCAATAGTCAATATATTCAAAAGACAAAAAATAAGAGATTTTTTAGAAAATAATTTCTATTTCGACAATAGCCTGAACCATCGACTTGTAATTAAGGAAAGTTACGTTTTATAATATGATATGTTAGAATGATTTTTTGGAAAAAGACGGTTGTCCTTCGCTGAAAATGGCAGGTTTCATTATAACAGAAAGGAAAACAATATGATGAAAAAAGTTCTATTTCCAAACCAGAATAAAGAAATCTTATGCCAGGAGAATGATACGGTTGCTGTTGCCTGTTCAGGTCTTGGATATCCGCTTGATCTTGTATGCGGAGGAAAAGGTACATGTAAAAAATGCACAATTGAAATAGAAAGGGACGGCATACGGCAGGAAGTATTGGCGTGTCAGGAACCAGTAAGCGACGGCTTGATCGTTTATCTTAAATATGAAGACTATAAACATGAAGCCTCAATTTTAACGGATCGTATTGAAACAGAGCTAAATATTGATCCGCCAGTTAAAAAGATCTTTATCGATAAGAAGTTTTTAAAAACACCGTTCTATTACGGGGACTGGGAACATATTCAAGCCACGGTTCCATTTCGGATTAATACGCCAGCCTTATGCCTTCTGCAAAAATTATCACTGCTGATGCAGAAGCAGGAAATGACAGGCATTACTTTGGTCTTAAGAGACGAACAGCTGCTTGATATTGAGCAGGGCGACACCTCAGCCAGCAATTATGGATTTGCCGTTGACCTTGGGAGTACCTCTGTTGTGGCTTACTTATATGACCTTAATAGCGGCAAAAAAGTAGGGGTATATTCTGCCTTAAACGGTCAGATTACGGAAGGTGCGGATGTTATATCCCGCATTATGGTGGCGATAAATAATCCTGAAGGGCTAAAAATTCTTCAGCGTAAAGTGGTAGAGACCATTAACACCCTGATTCTGGAAGCGATACAGCAAAACCGGATCAGCGCCGAAAATATCTATACAATGGTGATTTGCGGCAACAGTGCCATGCAGCACCTCTTTTTAGGCTTACATCCTGGATCTCTTGGCAGGACGCCTTACACCAATACGATTTTAAATGAAGTGTTAACAGCGGCACGGGAGTTGAACCTTAACATTCATCCCAATGCTGTTATTGATTTTTTACCTTTGATCGGGGGCTTTGTCGGAGCGGATACTTTGGCTGTCCTGCTAGCTTTGCCTGAAGGGGAACGTCAGGGGAACAGGTTGATTATTGACCTTGGAACAAACGGTGAAATTTTATTGGGGAACGAGAAGAAGTGGCTAGCCACTTCAACTGCTGCTGGACCAGCCCTCGAAGGAGCAACGATCCGCTTTGGAATGCGTGGAACAAACGGAGCCATCGAACGGGTAAAACTGTCGGAAGGTAAAATTAAATTAAAAGTAATTGGCGGAGAACAGCCCAAAGGGATTTGTGGCTCCGGTATCGTTGATGCGGTTGCTGAAATGTTGAAAGCCGAGCTGATCAGTAAAGAAGGCAGACTGCTGCCTCCCGACAAATATTTAAAAGTTTGCCGGCCGGAAAATCAAAGATTTGCTGATTATCTGGCAAAAATTGACGGTGTCAGCGTCTTCTACCTGATGGATGAGGGGCACGATGATAACGACCGAATTTACATCAGCCAAAAGGATATTCGTGCTGTACAGCTAGCCAAAAGCGCCATTTATACAGGATGTATGCTATTAATGAAAGAATATGGGCTGAAAGGAGAAGATCTCGAGGAAATTCTGATTGCGGGGGCCTTCGGCAACTATATTGACGCTTCAAGTGCTCGGATACTCGGTTTGTTCCCCAATTTTCCGAATGCACCCATCCGGTCCATCGGCAATGCGGCAGGAGCCGGAGCATCGAATTTCCTACTGTCCAGAAATATACGGATAAATACTTTGATATTATTAGCAAAGGTAACCCATTTTGACCTTGCGGCAAATCCTGCTTTTCAACAGGAATATCTGCAGAATACAGGTTTCTGAAGAAAGTAATATAAGGCTTAAAAAATATTGATGGATTTATTAATCTGTTCTTATGTATAATATAGGATAGCTAAATAATTGCCGAGGAGTAAGAAGATGGAATTACCAATCTATCAACATATCATTGAAGAGATAAAGAAAAAAATTAAAGAGGGCGTTTTGAAGCCAGGAGATGCGATTCCTTCAGAAAATTCATTGTGCGAGACCTATGGCGTGAGCCGGATGACGGTCCGCAAGGGTCTGGCAATCTTAGTGAATGAAGGATATATTACCTCTATCCCTGGCAAGGGAAGCTTTGTGAACGAGCCGGATTCCAAAAAATACATTCTATATTACAACGAGATGGCGAATCTGATTAGCACCATCGATACGACCAAGCTGATTGAGGTTAAAATTATCCTGCCGACACCAAAACTCATTGACAGTCTGAATATACCCCGAAATAAAAAAATAATTATGGTCAAACGGATTCATTACAGCAATGGAGAAGCAGTTGCGTATGATGAAAAATACCTGATTTACTACAAGGGAATGCCTATCGTTGAAAAAGAAATCAAATACAGAACTTTCCCGGAAATTGTTTCTCGATATACTTCTCTATTTGCGATTAAGAAAGAATTAACAATTTCTGCTCAAACCCCTGATGAACAAATATCAAAATACTTATCCCTGTACAATGCTCTCCCACTTCTGGTTGTTGAGCAAAGATTATTTAATTCACAGGATAAGCCAATCGGGATGGGAATTACTTATTATCGAGGAGACAGCTGCAAGCTATTTGCATCCTCGCCATTTACCGACATTGATTAAACCATAACTTAATAAGACAGTTCGTCATCCATCCTGTCTCTAAACAAAACTAGGGAACCTATCGTCTGGTAGTTTTAGGGCAGTTACATGCCCTTTTTATTTTTAACATCCATGGACGGCAAGCGGTGGCAAACCTTCGTATCATTATTTATTATTAGGAGAAAAATAATGTTGCTTATTCTTTATTTAGCTGCCATCATTATTGCGAATATTATTACTGCAGCGCTGGTACCTTTGCAGGTAGGACCGTTTTTAATTCCTTACGGAAGTTGGCTTATCGGGGTGACACTGGTACTTAGGGATATTATCCAGCGCAAGTATGGGCGAAAAACTGCTTATCTGGCGATTATCACGGCTCTTGTCCTATCGGCTGTTTCCTCCAAATTTCTCGGAGATACTTTAACCATTACTATAGCTTCAGCCATTTCCTTTTTGATCTCGGAGTCGGCAGATACGGAAATTTATACAAGGCTTAAAGGATCTTTCCTGCGCAAAGTGTTTGCGAGCGGGATTGTCAGCAGTTTTCTTGATAGTGTAGTTTTTATATTAATTGGTCTGTCCCCGCTTATTTCAGGCATCCTGACCTGGGATTTTGTGCCGAATGCAGTACTCGGACAGTTTGCTGTTAAGAGTCTGATGCAAGTGCTTGGAATAAGCATTCTGTTTATGATTAAGAACCGCTGGGAGGTTACCGGAAATGAAAAACAAGGAAACTGAGGGTCTGTCACTTCTAGGATCGGGACAAACGTACTATGTTTTTGACTATGATCCGGCCATACTGGAGAGCTTTGCTAACAAGCATCCCGATAATGACTATTTTGTCCGTTTAAATTGCCCTGAATTTACCAGCTTGTGTCCGATTACCGGCCAGCCGGATTTTGGAACGATGATCATCAATTACATTCCGGATCAAAAATTAGTAGAAAGCAAATCGTTGAAGCTATATCTTTTTAGTTTCCGAAACCATGGAGATTTCCACGAAGATGTCGTTAATATCATCATGAAGGACCTGATCCGACTGCTTGAACCCAGATACATCGAGGTTATAGGAGAATTTAGTCCCAGAGGAGGGATCGCTATTCATCCTTACAGCAATTATGGACAGCCGGACAGCAAATGGATAGAATTTGCCACTAAGAGGCTGCTTAAGTACGGAAAATAGACCGGTGGGAAGAGTATCCTTTGTCCCCGCTGCTATTCTGTCCCAGAGAGCAGTGGTACAAAGCGGCAGTAGTCATCCCAGTTGTCAATATAGCCTTCGGGATTTGTACTGGTCTTTTGTCTAACCAGTAAACGCTGACAGGCTAGCCCTTCATCAGCCTCAAGCGGGACAACGATTTTCCCTCCGACATCGAGTTGTTCAAGCCAGGAATGTTCAATGACTGGTGCTGCTGCCGTTACAATGAGTCCCCGGTACGGTGCATTCGGTTCATAGCCATTTCGGCCGTCAGCAATAATACTGCAGATCGGATAGTTCAGCTGTTCAAATAATATTCGAACTTTAAGGGCGAGCGCTTCGATTCTTTCGATGGTTGTCACGGCCATACCCATCTGGGCAAGCAAAGCAGACTGATATCCGGAACCCGTACCTATTTCAAGGACTTTGTCGCCAGGTTCCAAAGCCAATAGTTCGGTCATTTTAGCGACAATAAAGGGCTGGGAGATTGTCTGCTTCTCTCCAATCGGAAGCGGTTCATCATTATAACTGTAGGGCCATAAATCTTCAGGAATGAACAAATGTCTGGGGATTTTTTTAATGGCGTTCAGGATGCGTTTGTCATGAACTCCTTGAGGAGCTACATACTTATCAACAAGTATGGCTGCTTTTTCCTGCCAATTTTGCATAGCCTAACACTTCTTTCCTCAGATAATTCTGGTTGCCGTGTTCATCTATTCAGCTTAATCGGGCACTGATTGGAACTATTTTGGCCTGTTTTCTCATTAATTATAGTATAATAAAATTATTTGCGGAAAGTATTCGGGCTTTGGCTCATTAATGAACTGGTTAATGGAGGAACACAAATGGTCCAAAAATATATTATTGCGCTCGATCAGGGGACAACAAGCTCACGGGCTGTCGTTTATAACCATGAAGGAATGATTGTAGGCAAAGTCCAAAAAGAGTTTACCCAGATCTATCCGTTCCCGGGGTGGGTTGAACATGATCCTTTAGAAGTCTGGGACACCCAGCTGGCTGCTATCAGAGAGGTGCTGGATCAGACGAACATAGATCCGGATGATATTGTTGGGCTAGGGATAGCAAATCAAAGGGAGACAACTGTGGTTTGGAACCGTTTCACCGGCAAACCTGTCTATCATGCGATTGTCTGGCAATGCCGTAGAACGACGGAACTTTGCGAGCAGATACTGAACAGTACTTTAAACGAGTATATATCAGATGTGACTGGCCTTGTTGCGGACGCTTATTTTTCCGGAACAAAAATCCGCTGGATCCTTGATCATATTCCGGATGGCCAGACGATGGCTGAAAATGGGGATTTGCTTTTTGGCACAATAGATAGCTGGCTCGTCTGGAACCTTACCAAGGGCCGGCTGCATATTACGGATTACAGTAATGCCTCCCGGACCATGCTCTATAATATCAGGGAACTAGCGTGGGATGATAAAATATTATCTTATCTGAACATACCCAGACGACTACTGCCGGAAGTCTGTCCGAGCAGCCGCTGCTACGGTGTAACAGATTCTTCAATATTTGGCGCTGAAATACCGATAGCGGGCATAGCTGGTGATCAGCAAGCTGCACTTTTTGGGCAGGCCTGCTTTACAGAAGGAATGGTCAAAAATACCTACGGTACAGGTTGTTTTATCCTGATGCATACTGGTAGAAATATAATCCGGTCTCAAAATAAACTGCTTACGACAATTGCCTGGGGAATTGATAACGAGGTGGAATACGCGCTGGAGGGCAGTGTATTTATTGGCGGAGCAGTCATTCAGTGGCTTCGTGATGAACTTGGATTGCTGAAAACTTCTGCTGAAAGCGAATATTATGCAACTCAGGTCAAAGATACGAATGGCGTCTATATTGTTCCAGCCTTCGTCGGACTCGGTGCACCGTACTGGGATATGCATGCCCGTGGTATAGTGACCGGACTTACTCGGGGCACAAACCGTTTTCACCTTGTAAGAGCCGCGCTGGAGAGCATTGCTTATCAGACAAATGATGTTCTTACGGCAATGGCTAAGGATACCGATATCCCTCTTAAGGCCTTGAAAGTAGACGGCGGTGCAGCTGATAATAATTTCCTGCTGCAGTTTCAGGCGGATCTCAGCGGGATCCCGGTTGAACGGTCAGAAATTTGCGAGGTTACGGCTTTGGGAGCAGCATACCTGGCAGGTTTGGCAGCCGGATACTGGAAGGACAAGGAAGAGCTGAAAGGCCTCAGTAAAGAGCGCCTTATTTTTGCTTCGAACATCACCGAATCTGAGCGTCAGCAATGCCTGAGCGGATGGAAAGTGGCAGTCAGCCAGGCGACCTATCGGACGGTATGACGAGATTATGAACGGAAATACAAATAAAAGATATATTCAGATAATATTTATTGGCGTATAGGTTTCTTTTTTCCCCTCAGTCGTAGTAAAATAGTCTTGCTTGATTTTTTGCACAGGGCAATATCATTATTTTCGGGAGTAAAGTGGAAGGCAAAATGGAATACCTTAGTATAGGCAAAAGGCAAATTGAATATGAGCTTCGAAAAAGCAGCAAAGCAAAAAGACTGATTGTTACCATCAAACATCAGAAGTTAAAGGTTTCTGTTCCTGCCGAAATTACTTTCACCCAGGCTAGACGATATCTGGAAAGCAATAAAGAACTGATATTGAAGCACATCGAAAAGCAAAATCCAGCAGAAGGGAAAACTGCTGCGAAGGAATATGTTTCAGGTGAAAAACTACTGTACAGGGGGAGGCATTATCCTCTACTGATCGAAGAAAAGGCCGGACCCGGATCAGCATCGTTTATTGGAAGCAGGATCGTTGTAACCGTCCCACCGGGATTATTAAAAGAGAAGAAAAGTCAGTCAACCAAAAAGATATTGGAAGAATGGTATATCCGGCAGGCCCAAAAGCTTCTTCCTGAACAGGTCGAATATTATGCCAGACAGCTGGATATTACCTACCAAAAACTTAGAATTAAGGATCAAAAAACAAAATGGGGAAGCTGCTCAAGCAAAGGATACATTAACTTAAATTGGCGCATTATCATGGCACCAAACCAGGTTGCGGCTTATGTGATTATTCATGAATTGGCTCATCTAAAGTACATGAATCATTCCAAGGAATTCTGGTCGTTTGTAGAACATTATCTGCCGGACTATAGAAAGTGGAAAAATTGGTTGAAAGAACATTACAATGATTTGATGAATTGATGAGACTTAAAATAGTTCTGATTTCCGGAATTCCACCAGATTATGCCGATAGCGCTGGGGGACAAAATGAGATTGGAGCTTTTTATTTTTGCGGTTTTCAATGCTGATGCGGGTAAAATATTTAGCCCAGAGCTCCTGATAGAATTGTTCTGTCTCTGAATCAGGAATAGCTGCTTTCCCGGAAAAATCCGAAAGGTACCATTCTTTTTGATTGCAGATGATCGCAAGATTTCTTTTTTTGTCATGAATAATGAAACGTTCACCTGCTAGCCTGTCGGCAAAATGGTCGGCCAGGAGAACTGATATATTATGATCCGGCTCCAGAACCGCATAAAGATAACTGCCGGTATCCGTAAAGCGAAGCAGCCCCAAAAAGCGCTCTGCTTCAAAAGATACTTTCTTGGCTGTTTGCCGGATCGGCAATACCTTAGGATGAGAATGAACGCTGTCAATTTTCGGACCTAATTGAAAGCCAAGCTGAAGGTATTTTAAGATGAAGTTCTCTTTAGCGGTATTATTCGAGAGGTATACATAATAGATCTGCATTAAGGAGTAAACAGAAATTTTTTTGTCTATTGCATCATAAACCCTAGCGGCAAGCACAGGATCACTTCGGATAATTGTAGATGGAGTGAACATATTGAACTGATACGAAGCCTCAGGATAGATTCCCTGGGCTTTTTGTTCATAATAGCTGTAATATATTGAAGTCAGCAAACCGTCGAAGCTTCCGTCATATAGATAATCCATTTTCAACAGTCCCTCATTCTTCGGAAGATTCCTAGTACCTTGTCAACCCTAAAATATCCTATTGTTTAGAGAATGAATCAGAACAAACATAGCTGAACGGGTTTGGCCACAGGTGCCAGAGCCTGGCGAACCAAGGCGCTTTCTACAGGGATGCCCCCGTAATAACAGCCCTGACACGTGATAAAATATTTAGCGCGCTTAAGAACCACACCCATTTTTTTGAGATGATCATAACAAATATTACCTAATCTGCGCTGCCGAATGATTCTCTGGGCGGAATTGACGCCTACCCCAGGAATTCGAAGCAGCTCTTCATAGGAGGCCTGGTTGATTTCCAGAGGAAATAACTGCATGTTTCGAAGCGCCCAGGAAATTTTGGGATCAAGATCGGTATCCAAAAACGGACTTTGTTCATTGACAATTTCATCCGCTTTAAAGCTGTAAAATCTCAGCAACCAGTCCGCCTGATAGAGTCGGTGTTCTCTAAGCAAAGGCGGAGAAGTGGAAAGGGCAGGAAGATTTGGGCCCTCATTAACAGGAACATAAGCCGAGTAATAGACTCTTTTCAATTGAAAACGGTTATAAAGGGTTTCTGTGGCTTTAATAATAGAAAGATCGCTGTCTTTGCTCGCCCCGACAATCATCTGGGTCGACTGTCCTGCCGGAACAAATTTTTGGACGTGCCGGAAAATCTTTCTTTCGGAAGCGTTTTGCGTTATCTGATGATGAATTTGATTCATCGGCGCAAATAAGACGGGCAGTGTCTTTTGAGGTGCCAAGAGTTTAAGACTCTGCTCTGTAGGTTGTTCAATATTGATGCTCATCCTATCGGCGAGCAATCCTGTCTTGTTAACCAGTGCCGTATCGGCGCCTGGAATCACTTTGACGTGAATATATCCGTAAAAGTGATATTCATGTCTCAGAATATCAAGAACCTGATAAATCCTTTCCATGGTATGATTTGGACTGTGCTCAATCCCCGAGCTTAAAAAAAGACCTTCAATATAATTCCGCCTGTAGAATTGAATTGTCAGGTCGGCGACTTCCCTTGGCGTGAAACTGGCGCGCGGGATATCATTCTGATTGCGGTTGACGCAGTAATTGCAGTTATAGATACAGTAGTTGGTCAGGAGAATCTTTAAAAGCGAAACACAACGGCCATCGGCAGACCAGGTATGGCAGATACCAAATGATTTGGAGTTGCCGATACCGCCTTGATTATGCTTGTTTACCCCGCTTGACGCACAAGAAACATCATACTTGGCTCCATCAGCGAGGACTGCAAGCTTTTCTAGAGTACCCATGCACATCACCCAAATTAATTCTAGCACAGAATGATACATAAAGCAAACATATGTTCGGAAGGTTGCTGCGCTCTTCTTCCTCCGTGTAAGAATCGCAGTAGCCGAAGAGCGGTTAGGGAATATAACGTAAACCCTAAGCAAAAAAAATACTGCCAATAGCATAATGACTATTAACAGTATCATATCGATCATTTGTACAGAGATATGACTCAGCGGTCAAAACTGTTCCAGCCCGCTTCGAAAGCTTTCAAATTGACCTCAAGCAGTTTGGAAGGGACCGTTTCCCGGATAACATCAAGCCACGTCTGCTTGTCTATTTTCAAATATCTGGCGAGCAGTCCCAGCAGAACTACGTTTACCGCTTTGCCGTTGCCGGCTTCGACGGCTTTCCCAAGACCATTAATGATGAAGACTTCTTTGCGTTCTTTTTTTATAATATCCAGAACATCGGAAGGATATTGCGCCGTTCCTACGACGACTGGCATAGGATCGATCCTTTGGTCATTGATTAAGATGCTGCCATCCTTTTTCAGATAGGGCAGCCAGCGGAGAGCCTCCAGCTTCTCAAAAGCGAGTATAATATCCGCTTCACCTTCAGGAATGATCGGGGAGGCGACTTCTTTGCCGTATCTGACCTGGGTAACCACACTTCCACCCCGCTGCGCCATCCCGTGAATCTCCGAGACCTTAACGTCCTGGCCAGTCATTTGAACCGCGCCTGCAAGTACTCTACTCGCAAGGATTGTTCCTTGTCCGCCTACTCCAACAATGAGAATATTCGTGATATCAGTCATTGGCGCCACCTTCTTTCCTGATTGCTTCGCTGGGACAGACGGTTGCGCATAACCCGCAGCCTACACACTGGGCAAGGTTAATCCTGACTTTTTTCCCTTCTTTGGCAATACAGGGACAGCCTAACTTAAGGCAGCGTAGACAGCCGGTACAAGCCGCCGCGGATACGATATAAGGGCTATTCCTGCTTTTATCGATCAGGGCGCAATTCCGTTGGGTGATTATGACTGAAGGCTCTTCGGCAGCCAGTTCTTCCCTGACAATTTTCTCCAGCTCATCGAGCTCAAACGGGTCAACTACCTGTACCCTTTCTACGCCGACGGCCTTGGCTAGAAGGATGAGATCAATTTCTTTGGTAGGTTCTCCTTTAACTGTAAACCCGGTCGTCGGGTTATGTTGGTGCCCGGTCATTGCCGTGATGCGGTTATCCAGGATAATGGTCGTTGTCGTTGCCTTATTGTAGACGACGTCAACAAGTGCAGTGATCCCAGAATGAATGAAAGTTGAATCTCCAATCACAGCGACCAGATTGCGTGCAAAATCTTTACCTTTGGCTTTCTCCATACCAATAGCAGTACCGATGCTCGCGCCCATACAAATAGTTGTGTCAATGGCTTTAAGCGGAGCAAGGCAGCCGAGTGTATAACAACCGATATCACCGGCGACAGTGACTTTAAGTTTATTAAGTACATAGAAAAGACCTCTGTGCGGGCAGCCGGGACATAGGACAGGAGGACGCGGAGGAACTTCATATTGCAGTTGATTTGGCTCAGTCGTCTCGCGCGGAGAACAGTCTCCAAACGTCTGGACCATTTTGGAGGCAATCGTTTCCGGTAATAATTCTCCGATCAGCGGAAAAGTATCCTTGCCATGAACATCAAGACCCCAGGATGTTACATACTCTTCGATAAAAGGTTCCAATTCTTCGACAATATATAACTGATCTACTTTGTCCGCAAAGTCTATGATCATTTTTCGGGGCAGTGGGAAGGTCATGCCAAGTTTTAAGATTGAAACTTCCGGCAAAGCTTCTTTGACATACTGGTAGGTTACGCCACTGGTAATAACCCCCATCTTTGTATCGTTCCATTCCACGCGGTTTAAATCGGTACTTTCAGCGTAGTCTTTCAGTTTTATTAACCTATCCTCAACAACTACATGGCGGTGACGGGCATTTGCGGGAATCATCACATATTTGGAAGGATTTTTCTGATATTCCTTAGTTTCTTTCTCCTCACGGTCAGCAAGTTCGACCAAGGACTGGGAATGTGCTACCCGTGTTGTCGTTCTGAGCATGACTGGCGTATCAAACATCTCGCTGATATCAAAAGCCAATTTGGTAAAATCTTTGGCTTCCTGGCTATCGGCCGGCTCTAGTACAGGAATTTTTGCTGCTCTTCCAAAATGACGGTTATCCTGTTCATTTTGAGAACTATGCATGCCCGGATCGTCAGCAGATACAAGTACAAGTCCAGCGTTAACACCGGTATAGGAAAGTGTAAACAAGGGATCTGCTGCTACGTTTACCCCAACATGTTTCATAGAGACAAGCGCTCTTCCGCCGGCGATCGAAGCACCCAAACCAACTTCGAGCGCTACTTTTTCGTTCGGGGACCATTCCGCATACATCTCATCATATTTTGCTGCATTTTCTGTAATTTCCGTACTGGGGGTTCCTGGATAAGCCGTGCATACTACAACTCCGGCTTCCCAGGCACCTCTTGCAATTGCTTCGTTGCCTGTCAGAAGCTTTTTCATTGTCCCCATCCTCTCAAATCTTAGATCTGCATTTATAAAATACCGTAAAGGCTATTGGTATTTTCGGTGATATAAGATTCATTATAGTATGAATAAAGAAAACAGTTCAAGCAAAATCCAAGCTATTTTTATGAAAATATCTGGATGATTGCCGAACTGTTATCATTTATATAACTGTTCAATTTAGGAATCAATGTATTGGTTCGTCATTTAGTCATTTGATTCGCTTTCAAGATTCAGACCTTCGAGGCCTTCACTTTCAAGGAAAATATTAATTTCATCATTAGAAAGAACATTTGTTTTCAGGGAGGCATAATTATCCTCAAAATGGGGCGAATAGAGCGGAGGACTGATATTCTGACCAGAGGCGACCATATCTCGGATGCGCATTAGTTCCGAATACTCATGGATGGAGATAATGACAGCCTGGGGTTTATTATTTTTGACGATGATATAGGGATTGCCTTCATCTTCAACGGCCTGAATAACTTTTGAAGCTTGTCCACGGCCTAACTCCGAAACGGAAATCATACAGTCAAATACCCGGCGCAAATCCATGCAAAAATCTCCCCTCCCTCAGCAGATCACAGATGCCTGCCCAGACAAACGTTCAAAGACATTTTGATTATAAGGCGGAAACTAGAATAATGCAACAAGCAGCTGAATGATTTTAGTGGTAATTAACATGCATATCTGCATGAAAATAGTCGAAGAAACAACAATCCTTATTAGTAAGAGAAATAAATCAGTGAGATTTGTCAATTTTTTTTTTCCTTGACTGCCCTGAACCATCAATTGAACCTTTCCAAGCAACAGGCAATAAAATGAAGCGTGAACATATTATTCATGAGGAGTGTCGGTAAAATGAAAGGAAACATGAAACATGTATTTCCGGGCGGAAATACCTCAGAGGGATTCTTTTCGTACTATTCGTTTTTGCTAGAAAAAGGTTCAAAACGGATTTTTGTGATCAAAGGGGGACCAGGTGTTGGAAAATCAACGTTGATGAAAAAAATTGGGAACAGAATGATAGAAATGGGTTATGATGTGGAATTCCACCACTGCTCTTCCGATCATCATTCCCTAGACGGGATAGCGGTTTTAGATGCCGGGATTGTGATGGTTGATGGAACTGCACCGCATATTGTGGATCCAAAGTATCCTGGAGGTCTGGATGAAATCATTAATCTGGGAGAATTTTGGGATACGGATGCCATGCAGCACAATGTAAAACATATAATCGCGTCAACGAATGAAGTCAGTCGTCTATTTGCCAGGGCTTATTGTTTGTTAAGGGCAGCCAGAGCAGTCGCAGAGAATATAATGGCCATAACCAGGAAGTCTATGGATTTTTCTGCATTGAATATGGAAACATCGCGTTTGGCAAAGAAAATATTTGAGGGTGTGTACATGGAGGAGAGTTCCGGTAGGATCGGCGTGGCTAGACATCTGTTTTCCTGTGCGTATACACCGGAAGGTTTTGTTGATTTTACAGATTCCATTCTGCAGGGAATCCGGGAAATTGTTTATCTGGAAGGCAAAATGGGCACAGGAAAATCCGTTTTTATGGAGAAAGTCGCTGCTAAGGCCATGGAAAAAGGTTTTGATGTAGAAATTTATCACTTACCGCTAATCCCTTCCAAAATTGGAACGATCGTAATTAAAGAACTGCAGGTTGCTCTGACGTCAAGCGAATATTTCCGAAACAATCATCAAGAGTCCGTTAACCTGAACAGGCATATCCATACGGAGCTTTCCTCATCACTGACACAGGAACTAAACAGTGACCTGGATTTGTTTGATCATCTTACGCACAGTGGAATGAACTGTATTCATCAGGCCAAACAGGAGCACGATGTTCTGGAGCAATATTATGTCCCGTATATGGATTTCTCAGCAGTTGAAGAGAGATACGAGCAGATTTTAAGCAGGATTTTGGACCTTGTAGACAGTAAAGCCTGCGCAGCAGGAATACAACTGCATTAAGACATACCGCAGAAAGGGGGGGACAAAAGATACGTTCCTCCCTTTATTTTCTATCTTCCTGACGTGGTCCTTTGTAGTGATTTTTTGTTTAATGATTGGTTATGATAGAATAGGAAAATATCCTATTATGAGGTTTTTATGGAAAAAGATCTATATATGACAATTTCCAGCAAAACGAAACAGCTACTGGTCAAACAGGAAGGTTTCGATGCGGATTTCAAAATGACAGTTAAAGGCATTCAAGCCACAGATTTAGTAGCATTTGCGAATTCTGAAAATGGAGGAACCATTTTAGTTGGCGTCGGCGAGGTTGAAGATAAAAACAGCATGCAGAAAGGTAGAATGATCGGCTGTCCGGTTGGTGACAAGGAAAGGCTCTTTATTTTAAGTAAAGCTGAGAGTTGTGTTCCGCCCGTTGAAGTCGCTATAATAATAGAAAACTATGCCAGAAAACCAATCTACCGAATTGAGATTCCCTCCGGTAAAGAAAAACCGTACTGCACGGCCGGAGGTACATACAAGATCAGAGGGGACGGTCGGACCAACACCTTGCTTCCCGGAAGGCTGCTGACCCTTTACATCGAAAAACAAAGCGAAACATTTTTTAACCGCTTTCGCGAAGCAACGAAAGAACTAGGGAAAGATATTATGGCTTCGGATACAATGCTTCAAAATGCCTTGAACGAGCTCAGACGCAAAGTGCTGCAGATTGAATCTGCCATTGAGAGTAATAAAAATAGCCTGGAAAAAATAGCGGCAATTGATAAAAAAATGGATCAGATTTTGTCGATGCAAGCTAAAGGAGAATAAAATGAATTTCAACATAAATACAAATCTTGATTATGAGCCACTGATCGTGGTCGAAGGAAAAAACGATGCGCATGCGGTCAGACGTGCCCTGGGCAAAGTTGACATCATCTGGACGGAGGGGTTTGGATTGACGGAGCAAAAGCTGGAGTATATTGCGGAGATGGCAGAGCGGCGCGGCGTTATTGTCTGTACGGACCCTGATTTTGCTGGGGAACAGATTCGGGAGCGGATCAATAAACGGATCCCGAAGGCCAGGCATGTTTATCTTTCCGTCGAGGTAGCCCGCAATCCGAAAGATCATGACATCGGCCTGGAAAACGTTTCTTCCGAGGAGATCAGGAAAGCGTTTTCCAAAATACTTGAAGTAAAGATTTCGAATACGGACAGCAAAGACGGAGTGAAAATTGTTGAGAAGATGAATACGGATGCGGATGCGGTAGAAATGGCTGATTTACGCCAAAGCGGCCTGGTTGGGCAAAGCTGTTCGGCTGCAAAACGGTCCCGGCTTGGGAAAATTTTGGGGATTGGGGATACCAATGCCAAGCAATTTTTATTTCGCATCAACCGTTTTGGGATAACCAAAGACGAATTTTATTCGGCAGTAAAGCAGATGGAAGGGAATGGGGAGTAAGTGACGGAAGCAAGATGGGAAGATACGGCCTCCTATATCCGCAGAGTTATGCGCCATGGGATACGGGCCAAAAAATCTTTAGGCCAGAATTTTTTAATTGATGACAGCATTATCGAAAGAATCGTTCGGGAGGGTGTGCCCTTAAATAATCTGCCATTGATTGAAATTGGACCGGGACCAGGTGCTCTAACGAGAATACTTGCCCCAAAATTCCCCAGATTGTGGGCGGTAGAACTTGATAAAGAAAAGGTTGAACTGCTCCAAAGAGAATTAAACGCCTACCCGTTTGTTCTGTTGCATATGGATGCCCTAAAGCTTAAACTAGCCAATCTTTGGGGACAGGAAAAAGGCTGGTTGATTGGTAATCTCCCGTACTACATCACAAATCCGCTACTGATGCATTTTCTCGATCAAGCGGAATCACTGCTGGGCATGACCGTTATGGTCCAGAAAGAAGTTGCCGACCGAATGTGTGCCCTGCCCGGGGGAAAGGATTATGGGATATTATCGATTGCCGTTCAGTTATCAGCCGAGGTAAAGAGGCTGTTCGACGTTCCACCTTCGGCCTTTTGGCCGCAGCCGAAGGTCACATCTACGGTGCTAAGACTGGACATCCGGCCATATCCAGGATTTTCATTTGAAAAGAGAGACATCTTTTTCAAGGTTGTGCGGGCGGCTTTTGCGCAGCGAAGGAAAACGCTGCTGAATACGCTTTCTAGCGGACTCTCCTTACCCAAAGAGCAAACTGCGGAGATACTCAAGGCTGCGGAAATAGACCCGAGGCTCAGGGCTGAAGATGTCGGAATACTTGATTATCAGAAAATTGCAGCCATCTGGGAGACGCAATGAAATTGATCCTAAGGATACCGGTTTGGAACCGGTATTTTTTTATGTCATAAAATAAAGTAAATCAGAAAATATGATGCAGTCATTTTTAAAGGAGTTTGCGGAGAGCAGGAGGGTTAGACATGTTTAAAATAGGAGATATTGTGGCCCGCCTTTCTTATAACCAGGATTTATTTTTGAAAATACTGGCCCTGAATAAAAAGCGCAAGAAAATAACAGCAGTGCTCGGTGGGCTTAATTACCGACTAATCGCCGATTCCGATGTCAATGACCTTGTTTTTAAGAATGATAAGCAAACTGTCCATTATCAGCTGGCCGATTCTCAGGAAGTTTATAAAAAATTTCGTAAGGTTGTCTACGACCGCAAATTCAAGGTTGAAGAAGAATACTTTGAAATACCGGGCAAAATTCTTCATTTGGATGGAGATCGAGAATATTTGGATCATTGTCTAAGAACGTATAGACAATTGGGACTTCAGGCCAAAGGTATTTGCAAGTCAGAAGCAGAACAGCCCAAGGCGATTGCCGGGGCTTTACGAGATTATCCGGCGGATATTCTGGTTTTAACAGGCCATGATTCTTTGCTTAAAGGAAAAAGCAATTTGAAAAGTTTGGACAGCTACCGGAGTTCGGGCTATTTTGTGCAGTCCGTCACAGAAGCAAGGCGAATTCAACCGAATAAAGATCAGTTGGTTGTGTTTGCAGGCGGATGCCAGTCTAATTTTGAAGCAATTATTGAAGCCGGTGCAAATTTTGCCTCTTCGCCAAGACGAATGCTAATTCATGCCTTAGACCCTGTGTTTCTGGTCGAAAGCATTGCCTATACGCCAATTGACCGTACCGTTTCTCTCAAAGATATTATTCGACATACAGTTACGGGGGCAGACGGTGTAGGTGGGATTGAAACAAGAGGACAGCTCAGAAGAGGTTACCCCAAAGTAGAGCATTAATCTATGAATACAAAACAACTTTAGGAATAATTTACGCAGATTTCCACAAATTAAGCTCGGAGGGATGCTATGACCGAGCATATTATGGGAAATCTGCTTGTTATCGGCGGAGCAGAAGATAAGGAAAAAGACTGTAAAATTCTAAAATATTATTACCGCGAAGCAGGAGAAAAAAGAGCCAGAATATGTGTGATCACTGCAGCTTCAGAGGACGGGGAACAGGCGGGAACCACTTATAGAGACCTTTTTATGAAGTTTGGCTGCTCAAATGTAGATGTGATTGCCATTAAAGATAGAGCGTATGCCAATGTAGGAGAAAATATTGAAAAAATCATTCAAGCCAGCGGTATTTTCTTTACAGGAGGGGACCAGCTCAGGATTACAGCAATGATTGGTGGGACTGCAATGGGCATGGCCTTGCAGCATCTGTATGAGCAAGGGGTTATTATCGGAGGAACCAGTGCTGGAGCATCTGTGATGTCTGATACGATGATCATCGGCGGGCAAGGAGATACTCCCGGCGAAGACTTAATACAGATGGCCCCCGGGTTAGGGCTTTTAAAGGGTGCCATTATTGACCAGCATTTTGCCCAAAGAGGAAGGATTGGACGGCTTATGACGGCTGTCTCCTTAAATCCGTACTTCTTAGGAATCGGAATTGATGAAGATACGTCTGTCCATATCACGAAGGATGGAAACTTTCGGGTGATCGGGCGTGGAACGGTACTTATTGCTGATGCTTCATGTGCAGTGATCAGTAATGTGGATGACTTAAATAATGGGAAGCCGCTGGCCCTTGCCCCGGTCAAAATACATGTTTTGAGTGAAGGCTGGAGATTTAATATTACTGAACGAATCAGCTTTCTGAGTGAGGCTGATAGACTCAGTATGAATTATTCGGTGCTGCCTAAAAAGGAAATGAAACAGGAGGCTACATCTTCATGATGATACATCAGGTAAAAGCAATTGAAGGCTCAAACTTTTTCAGTTACAGGCCCGTGATCCGCGGAATTGTCAGTATTTCCGAATGGCAGGGGAAAATGACCCATGAGCTTGGTGATTTCAATCAAAGATTGTTAAAAGCGTTGCCTTCACTTGCAGGTCATACCTGTTCCCGTGGAAAACCTGGGGGGTTTGTTGAAAGATTGGAAGAAGGGACATTGCCCGGACATGTACTAGAGCATGTCAGTATAGAATTGCTGACTTTAGCCGGGGAAAAAGGTCGTTATGGCAAAACGCGTGTTCTGGTTGAAGAAATGGATGAATATGAGGTGATCTATGAATATGAATGCAAGGAAGCAGCAATAGAGGCACTTTATGCTGCAGCCGGTCTTCTCAACCGGCTACGCTATGGGGAAGAGCCGAACGCCGAGCCGTTGGTCGCTCAATTAAAAAAACTTCGTTCAGTGTATATGCCCGGGCCTTCCACGCAAGCAATTCTTCAAGCTTGTCTTGGCAGAGGTATCCCTTATCAAAAGCTTGGAGAAGGAAATCTTTATCAGCTTGGATATGGCCGTCTACAAAAAAGAATACAGGCAGCGATGACGAGTGAAACGGGTTGCATCGGGACAGATATTGCAGGAGACAAACAGCTTGCCCGACAAATACTCAGCGAATCTGCTATACCAGTCCCGCGCGGAAAGATAGCTTCTTCGGAAGCGGAAATTCTGAAGCTATTCCGACAATTTGACAGCAGTGTGGTTATAAAGCCATGTCTGGGCAATCAAGGAAAAGGGGTATCCCTCAATCTAACGAAGGAAAGTGAGATTGTTAAAGCTTTTCGCCTGGCGCAGAGCTACAGCACAAAGGTGATTATCGAAGAACACATTAAAGGAAACAACTACAGGCTTCTTATTGTTGGGGGCAAATTGGTAGCGGCGGCCAGGAGAAAACCGCCGATGGTTGTCGGAAACGGCAAATCGAGCATTAAAGAACTGATCAAACAGGAAAATAACAATCCTTTAAGGGGGACGGGGCACGAAAAGTATTTATCAAAAATTGTAATTGATCCTGTTCTTATTTTGGATCTCAGCCGTCAGAGATTTTCACTGGAATCTGTTCCGCATCTTGGAGAAAAAATCGTACTTCGGCAAAGTGCAAACCTTAGTACCGGATCAACGGCAGCAGACGTGACGGATTTGGTACACAGGGATAATGCGGAGCTGGCTGTTTATGCAGCAAGCGTACTGGGACTCGATATTGCCGGGATAGACTTTATTTTGGAAGATATCAGGCGCTCTTACCGGGAGCAGGATGGTAGAATTATTGAAGTTAATGCAGCTCCGGGTTTAAGAATGCATTTGCTGCCCAGTGCCGGTCAAAGCAGGAATATTGGTAAGGATATTGTCAATATGCTCTTTCCGCATGGAAATGGCAGAATCCCTATTGTCTCTGTGACAGGAACCAATGGCAAGACAACTGTCGTCCGTCTCTTAAGTAAAATGCTTCAGAAACAGCAATTAACGGTGGGGATGACTTCGACGGAAGGGATCTATATTAATGACAGACTGCTCAGCAAGGGTGACCACAGCGGACCTGTCAGCGCCCGGACTGTCCTAAGACACCCCGATGTCCAAGTTGCGGTCCTGGAAACAGCCAGAGGGGGGATCTTGCGGGCAGGTCTCGGTTATGATTATGCGGATGTCGCAATTATCACAAATATTTCTGAGGATCATCTCGGTCAATACGGTATTGAAAATATTGAGGATTTGAGCAAGGTGAAGAGTCTGGTTGCTGAAAGAGTACAAAAGTATGGTTTTGCCATTCTGAATGCAGATGATCCTCAGGTTGTGGATCTGGACCAAAAAACCAGTGGCCATGTTATTTACTTCAGTACTGAGATCCAGAATAGAAGAATCTGCAAACACCTAGCGTTTGGAGGCGTTGCCGTAGTCGCAGATGAGAGGAAGATATGGATTTATCAAGGAACCTGCGGCTCAACTGTTTGTAATTTAAATAAGATCCCGATTACCTGGGGAGGAAAAGCAAGGCATAATGTTCAAAATGTCCTGGCAGCTGTTGCAGCTTGCTATGCGTTGGGATATAATGCTCAGCAAATCAGGAGGGCGGTAAGCGGCTTCGGGCAAAATCCTGAAGATAATCAGGGAAGGCTCGAATATTATGAAATGGATGGCTTTAAGGTAGTTCTGGATTACGGTCATAACCCTGCCGGTATGAAAGAGGTTGTCCAAACACTTCAGATGATTGGGCACAAGAGGCTTGTAGGGTGTATCGGCTTGCCCGGTGACAGAAGCGACGCCACAGTAAAACAATTTGCCAGGGAAGCTGCCGCAGGATTTGATCTGCTGTATATTAAGGAAGATGCAGATCTTCGAGGCAGAAAATCAGGAGAAATTGCGCAAATGATCTATGAAGAGGCTTTAAAGGAAGGGAAAAAGGCAAGTTCGGTAAAGATCATTCTTAAGGAAGAGGAAGCCTTACGCGAAGCTCTGGCAAAAGCTAGAGAAGGAGATATTGTTGTGATCTTTTATGAAAAAGCAGAGCCGTTAAGAAAAATCATTAGTGACCACTT
The DNA here is from genome assembly GCF_004343605.1 of Dehalobacter sp. 12DCB1. Lineage (GTDB taxonomy): Bacteria > Bacillota > Desulfitobacteriia > Desulfitobacteriales > Syntrophobotulaceae > Dehalobacter. The sequence continues at coordinate 36,948 of NZ_POSF01000001.1, read as the reverse complement.
CAATTCAATCCCGCCTGAAATAAGAAATTTGGTGGATTAGAATATTTTTCTGGTAGTATGAGGGTGTAATACGCTATAATATTAGGAAAATAATTCTATGGTATCAAAGGTAAAAGAACTTGGTAAATATGAAAGAAAATTCTGTGGTTGTTTTGGCACCTGCCAAGATAAACCTCGCGCTGGCTGTCAATGATATCAGGACTGACGGATATCATAGTCTTGAAACGGTCTTTCAATCTGTGTCTCTGTTTGATCGGGTTGAAATCACACTTCAAGACGGTGGGATATCTTGTCTTTGCGGCGAATTAAGCGGCGAAAAAAATCTCGCTTATCAGGCTGCCGGACTTTTCCTAGATGAATATAAGACCAGGACATTAGGTATAATTCCCGGAGCTAAGATTAATATTGAAAAGCATATTCCGTTACAGGCCGGCCTTGCCGGGGGAAGCAGTGATGCCGCAGCTGTTCTTATAGGACTGAACAGACTGCTGTCAAATCCTTTTTCCTATGAACATTTAGTGGGACTAGCTAAACAGTGTGGTTCCGATACGGCATTTTGTCTGCTTGGAGGAACAGCATGGGGGGAAGGGATCGGTTCTGAACTCAAAGAACTTCCCCGGGTACCCGAGATGGATATCATCCTGGTTAAACCGGAACAGGGAGTAAGCACTGCAGATGCTTACCGATTATTTGATAAACGCGCTGAATTTTCCAAGCTCGATCAAAAAAAATGGGTGAGTGTTCTAAATGCTTCTAGGATCGATATGATTGGCAGAATGCTTTCCAATGATCTGGAGAATGTTGTTTTTGATCTTGTCCCTGAGACTTCTGTCTTAAAACGGCTGTTGTTGGAAGGAGGCTGCCTTGGGGCTCTGATGTCCGGAAGCGGTTCTACGCTGTTCGGAATCGTGAAGAATCATAGTCAGGGAGAAAAGATGCGCAAGGTTTTGGCTGAGAAGGGTTATCATCAAACCTGGTTAGTAAAAACGATTGGTTCTCGAAATATTAAATTTGGAGAAAAGGAGTGATTTTTGGTGGAAAGACGTTTAGTACCGGTAAAACTTGATAGTTATAAACCTCTGAGGGAAATCGTGCTTGAGGCTTTACGGGAGGCCATCGTCAGTGGAGTTCTGGAGCCGGGAGAACGCTTGATGGAAATTCAGCTGGCGGAAGAAATGGGTGTAAGCCGTACACCTGTAAGAGAAGCAATCCGTAAACTTGAACTGGAGGGCTTCGTGGTCATGGTTCCACGAAGGGGCGCTTATGTGGCAGGGGTTTCTCATAAGGATGTTAAAGATGTATTTGAAATCCGCGCAGCCCTAGAAGGACTGGCAGCAGGACTTGCTGCCGAGAAGATTACAGAAGAAGAAATCGATGAGATGGAACGGATTTTATATTATGAAAAAATGCCTGATTCTCTGGATGTTATTGTCCAATCCGATATAGATTTTCACGCTCTTTTGTATAAGGCAAGCCGGAATGAGAGGTTGATTCAGATTCTTGCGAACCTGAAAGAACAGACACAGCGATTCCGTACAACATCTTTGGCAGTTCCGGGAAGGGTTAAGAATACGATTCAGGAACATCGGGCGATCATTGATGCTGTGGCAAGGCACGATGTGGAAGAAGCGCAAAAGCTTGCAGCGGCACATATTGAAAATGCCGGAAATGTCATGTTTGAAGCTTTAAGGGGTATGTCATCGAGCCGCAAAAGCGAATAACAGTTCCTGCATAGTGTTTTTATGAGATGAAATAAAAGAGATGATTGCATGAAAAGAATTGAGAGAATGATTGCGTTAACAGAAATTCTGATTTCCCACCCGAATGAGCTTTTGACTTTGGGTTTTTTTGCCGACCGTTTTGATACTGCGAAATCGACTATCAGTGAAGACCTGGTCACGATTAAAGAAAGTTTAACGCTCACGGACAAGGGTAATCTGGAGACAATTCCAGGGGCAGCCGGAGGTGTCAAGTATTTGCCCGGAATCGGCAGAGAAGAAGCAAAAAACTTCCTGACATCTCTTGCCGGAAATTTAAATGCGGGCGACAGGACGCTTCCTGGTGGATTTCTTTATATGTCTGATATTCTCTATAATCCTATTATTACCAGGAAATTAGGGCTTATTTTTGCCAGCTTTTTTCGGAAAAGAAGTCCTGAAGCCGTGATAACAATTGAAACAAAAGGGATCCCGCTGGCCTTAATGACTGCTGATGCGCTAGGTGTACCTGCTGTTGTGGTGCAGCATGGCAATAAAGTGACAGAGGGTTCTTCGGTTAGTATTAATTACATATCCGGCTCCTCCAAAAGAATTCAAACCATGTCTTTAACCCGCAAGGCTTTGGGTACCGGAAAAAAAGTACTGATCATTGATGATTTTATTAAAGCTGGGGGCACAGCTAAAGGGCTGATGGACCTTATGCAGGAATTTGATGCCAAGGTCGTAGGCCTTGGCATTCTGATGGAAGATACTCTCTGGAATAACTCAAGGCTAGTTGAAGACTACCTTGCTCTTCTGCAGCTGGAAATAGATGCTTCAAAAGGCAGGGCATTTGTCATGGCAAATGACTTAAAAATGATGTAGAATATTTTGAATTATAAATTTTTTTTGCTAAAAAGAAGGAGTTTTTTGCCAAATAGAGAATAAAAAAAGAAGATTTTTCTGGAGGCGGAAGAGAAGGGTGGTGATTCTCAGCATGGAGATTACTGACGTCAGAGTCCGAAAGGTAAATGCCGAAGGCAAGATGAAAGCAGTCGTATCGGTTACATTTGACAACGAGTTTGTTGTTCACGATGTAAAAGTGGTTGAAGGGACGAATGGTTTATTTGTGGCGATGCCCAGTCGAAAGACCCCGGAAGGCGATTTTCGCGATATTGCCCACCCGATTTCATCTGCGGCAAGAGAAAAAATCCAGACTAAGGTACTAGAAGAATACGGAAAGGGCATTGAATAATATTTAATTTTGCTGAGGAGAGACCATCATTTGAGAGGTCTCTTTTTTATCATATTGAATAAAATGCAATAATATAGGCGGAATACAAAAAAATATCTGTAATTTCTTTTTATTCTTGGCAATAATTCGTTATAATAAATGAAGTACAACTATGCAAGTATCTGCTCATCCATTATAGGATATTTTAAGGTTGATAAGGTACTTGATCACTTTGGAGGGTAAATAAGGAAATGTCTCATTTTACGGCAGTCATTTTGGCTGCGGGAAAAGGTACCCGTATGAAATCAGAATTACCGAAAGTGATGCACACGCTGGCTGGCCGTCCGCTGATCGACCACGTTCTGGAGAAGGTTGCAAAACTGAAAATTAATGATGTCATTACGATTGTTGGTCATGGCCGCGAAATGTTGTCGGAACACCTTGGGGAACGAACCAGGGTGGTTGTTCAGGAAGAACAATTGGGTACAGGTCACGCCGTGATGCAGGTATTGCCATTGATTGATGAAGACAGTAGCATTCTGGTCTTAAGCGGGGATCAACCGCTTTTAGCCGGACATACGATTCACTCATTAATGGAGATTCACCAAAAGACGGGCTCTTCAGCCACTGTACTCACGGCAATCATGGAGAATCCTTCAGGTTATGGGAGGATAATGAAAGAGAATAACGTTTTTCAAGGCATTATCGAAGAAAAAGATGCAGCTGTTCTGCAAAAAGGGATTAAGGAGATCAATACAGGCACCTACTGTTTTAATGGAGCAGCCTTAAAATTTGCGCTTCAAAAGATTGCGCCTAAAAATGCTCAGGGAGAGTATTATCTCACTGATGTCTTTGATATCCTGCTTTCGTCTGGTCAAAAAATTGAGATTTTTTGTACGGATGACCCGTCAGAAGCTTTAGGCATCAACAATCGGGTTCAGCTGGCTGAAGCCGAGGATATCTTGTATGACCGAATCAGAAAATACTGGATGATGGAGGGAGTAACGATCATCAATCCTCCATCGGTTTTTATAGATGCGGAAGTTGTTCTTGGGAAGGATGTCATTCTTAATCCTTTTACAATGATTAAAGGAAATACCAAGATTGAAGAAGGGGCGAACATTGGTCCCTCGACAACACTAATCAACTGTGTTTGTCAGAAGGGATGTCAAATCGAACACTCTGTTGCACGAGACGCAGTGATCGGAGAGAATTGCTTTGTGGGACCGTATGCTTACCTGAGACCCGGAACGATTTTGGGTAAAGAGGTTAAAGTTGGTGATTTCGTAGAAATTAAAAACAGCATTATTGAAGAGGGAAGCAAAGTCCCTCACCTGAGCTATATTGGTGATTCCAGGTTAGGCAAAAATGTGAACATAGGTGCAGGAACAATTACCTGCAACTATGATGGCGAGAAAAAGCACCAGACCATTATTGAAGACCGTGTTTTTGTCGGCAGCAATACAAACTTTGTTGCTCCGGTATCCATAGGTAAAGAAGCAGTCATTGGCGCCGGGTCAACAATTACGAAAGATGTTCCTGATCAGGCTCTAGCGATTGAAAGATCACAACAGCGCATTATTGAAAATTGGCACTCCGCCAAGAAAAAGTAGGGGGAAAATTATGGCTACGAAAGAACTTAAAATTTTTTGCGGAAACGCAAATAGGGAACTTGCACAGGAAATTGCTGATTATCTTGGCATTTCAATGGGGGTTGCCAATGTCAAAACATTTATGGACGGCGAAATCAACATCGGGATTGACGAAAGCGTAAGGGGTGCAGATGTATTTGTTGTTCAGCCGACCTGCGCGCCAACCAACGATAGTATTATGGAGCTGTTAATCCTTATTGATGCCTTGCGGAGAGCGTCAGCCTATCGGATTACAGCAGTGGTCCCCTATTACGGCTATGCCAGACAGGAAAGGAAGACAAAGGCCAGAGAACCGATTACGGCGAAACTCATGGCCAATCTCATAACGACTGCCGGAGCGGATCGTCTGGTAGCCATGGATCTTCATGCACCTGCAATTCAGGGTTTTTTTGACATTCCAGTTGACCATCTCCCCGGAGTACCGATCCTCGCGGAATATTTTATGGAGAAGAAACTCGAAGATATTTGCGTTGTATCGCCTGATATTGGAGGAGTCGGCAGGGCCAGGAATTTTGCGGAACGAATTGGGGCATCGCTTGCGATTGTGGATAAACGCCGGCCTGAACCGAATGTATCAAAAATAATGCATGTCATCGGTGACCTGCAGGGAAAAATAGCAGTACTTATTGACGATATCACAGATACTGGCGGTACGATTACCCAGGCTGCAGCTGTGCTGATGGAAAAAGGAGCCAAAGAGGTCTATGCCTGCTGTACGCACCCGGTATTATCTGGCCCAGCTATCGGCATTCTTGAAAAATCCGTTATTAAAGAATTTGTCGTAACAAATACCATTCCTTTAACCCCGGAAAAGAAGATTGATAAGATTAAAGTGCTTTCTGTTGCTCCTTTATTGGGAGAAGCTATCGTTAGAATTCATGAGGATTTATCTGTCAGTAAATTATTCAGTTAATTCTTCAGAGCACTTAGATAAGGTCGTCTTTGGGGCCCTTGTCTGCATTGGCGGGTTCTTCATCCTGCTCCTCACAGAAATTATCCGTAATAGACGTGTCAATTTCTGCTGAGATAGGTTGAATTGGCTTGTCTGTATCATTCGGGGAATCTTCGTTTGTTTCATCGTCCTTGTTCTTTTTCCAGAATCTGTTCAGATCCTGACTTTTTCGGCTTGCCTTTTGGGAAGCAATCTGAATCAAAGATTTGACATTATCATTAATGCCTTTCGTAAAAAGTTCAAGTCTTTCTTCACAGCCTTTGACCGCCACGACGACATCGGAACCGATGGTAAGAATATCGTCGGCGTTCAGGCTGGCTTTTCCTTTGAAAAAGCCCTCTATTTTACCTCCGGAAATATCAAGACTTGATATCATGCCACTTTCGGTATCGATATAGAATTCTTCAATAATACCGAGAGTTTTGCCGCTGGCAGTAATGACTTTTGTTCCAATGATTGCGGTTTTTTCTTTGAGAAGTTCTAAAATATCAGGTAAATTTGTAGCTTTTTCCGCCTGATTCTCAGTGCTGACGGTGATGACGTTTTCACCAATACTGACAACTCTGTTATAAGGAATAATACGTTGTTCTTTGAAGAACCCTTTGGGGTCAACCACTAATGCGGCGACAGCTTTGGCTTTCGGGTCAATGACAATATTGCGCACAAACCCGATCTGCTGGCCTTCTTTTAGAGAGATAATTGACAGGGATAAAATTTTTTTACTGGGCAGCATAGGATTCCCTCCTTTTTTAAGTCTATCAGAAAACGCTAAGAGCTTTCCGATAGATCTAAGTGCAACTAAGGCTACCGCCAAAGCTTGACGCCAGCCAAGTTTTTAAAAATAATCTATATGAAATTAATCCTTAATTAATGCTGTTCTGTCTATTCAATTTATGCTTAGGACTTTAACGATATGCCGGTAAGGAGAATTTATGAGGGCTGTAATCGGTCTCGGGAATCCGGGAGTTAAATATAGCGAGACAAAACATAATGCAGGGTTCATGCTACTGGATAGAATTGCCGCTCAGGAAGGATTGTCTTTCCGTAATGATTTTCGTGGCCAAGTGGCTGAAATGAGAAACAAAGATGAGCGGATATTTTTTCTGAAGCCAATTACCTATATGAATCTAAGCGGTTTAGCCGTTGGGGAATTGATAAATTATTATAAAATAAACACGCAGAATATATTGGTGATCCATGATGATATGGATCTCCCCCTCGGCAAGATACGATTAAGGGCTAAAGGGAGTGCTGGGGGACACAACGGGCTGAAATCCATCATTGCGGAATTGGGGTCACAGGATTTCTGGCGTCTTAAAATCGGTGTTGGAAGACCAAAGGCTGAATTTGATGTGGTTAACCATGTACTCTCAACGTTTACCGAAGAGGAAAAAGCAGTATTGGATGGTACTCTGGACAGGGCACAGCGCGCAGTAGGATTGTGGACAGAGGGCCGTGGGGACGAGGCCATGAATCTATTTAATCAGGAAAAACAGTCACTTTAAATAAAGCTGAAGCGTATAACCTTGGATTGGATAGGCAAGCATATTACTCAGGAGGTGTTTTATCCTATGTATATGCTTAAAATATGCCGTTGCTGTGATACCATCGTTGGTCAACTGGAAATGGATGACACCAGGCCACTCAGGATGGATTTTTCTGTTGAGATTAAAGGCAATGTTGCCTATACGCTTTGCTCAAGATGCATGAAGGAACTGGATATCAGCGGAGTGACGTACTATCAGTAAATATGGTTTGCTCAACTCGAATACTCGAAAAACAGGTATTTTCTATCCTGGCTAAAGATATGATAAGAAATGAGCTACTTTTTGCAGGAGGGCAGCGAATGCCTACGATTAATGATTTTTTGTACAAGGGTTTTGACATTGGGGAAATAAGCGCTGCCTTAAGCAGAAAAGAGTCCCCGCAAATGATTTACCAAATAACCAGCAGTGAAAAAGCTGCGTTTGCAGCCCAGGTTGCCCTGCTGAAGCAGCAGGCTCTGATCATCACTTATACAGATGAACAAGCCCAAAAATGGGCAAGGGATCTTGAGGCGTGGCTTCCGAAAAAAAATATTATGCTTTTCCCGACAACAGAGTGGCTTCCGTTTGAGGTTTTTGGCAGAAGCCACGAAATTACGGCAGAGAGAATCCGGGTCTTGAGCAGCCTGCTCCCATTCAACCGGGAAACAGACAGCGAAACAATTGTCGTTGCGCCCGTCCAGGCGATCATGAAGAAACTAATCCGCCCAGAAAAGTGGTTGAGGCATTGTATCCTTTTTAAGGTCGGGGAACAGTATGTAGTTTCTGACCTTCTGCGCTTATTAGTAGAAGCCGGCTATGAACGTGAAGAAACCATTGAGGGCAGAGGCCAGTTTGCTTTGCGCGGAGGGATTCTCGATATTGCACCACATGACAGAGATCCTGTCAGGATAGAATTTTTTGATGAGGAAGTAGATTCTATCCGGGTATTTGATTTGGAGACCCAAAAATCGTTGGAAAGCATTTCTGAGGTTCTTATTGTTCCCGTTCAGGAGTATGTTATCGATACCAAAAAGCAGCAGGACTTAAAAGGGGAAATCAGGGCCAGGGCGCGCAAAGCCGTCGGACGTTTACAGCGGCTGGACAGGATAGAAGCGGTTAAGAGACTTCATAAAAAAGTCGAATATCTTGAAAATCGGCTGAACACGGGAATTCTTGATGAAAGCATTTATCCTTACCTGAGTCTACTGTCCGAAGAATATGTTCCTTTCTTTGAATGGCTTGATCAGAATTGTCTTGTATTTCTCGATGAACCGCTCCGGCTTAAAGAGCAGCTAGATTTTCAGTCCAATCAGCGCCTTGCTGAATTTACGGACAACCTGGAAAAGGGGGAAGAGTTTGTTAATTCCGATCATTTATTCATCAGCTTTGAAGATTTGCTCGCCAGTGGAAAGCGTCCTTTGCTGGGCCTGTCGAATTTATTGCGGGAAATACCCGGGTTTGACCCTAAAAGAGTGACGAACATGATTGCCCGCCCTTTAGCTGGGTATGGCAAGACTTCAATCCTGGTGGAAGAGATTCAGCGGTGGAAGTCCGTCGGATACGTGATTGCACTTTTTGCAGGGAATGAGGAACAATCACAGCGGCTAGGGCAAGGGCTAAAGGACAGAAGCATTAACGCCAGTCTGGTTAGGATGGAAGATCCGATCGTGCAGGGTGGTGTTTATATTTATCCGCTTTCGATTAACCAGGGCTTTGAACTGCCTGTAAGCAAAATGGTTATTTTTTCAGAATCCGAAATATACCGAAGAGAACGAAAATACCAGGCGAAACCCAAAAAAGGCCCAAAAGAAGCAGATATTCTTTCTTTCAGCGACCTTAAATCAGGTGATTACGTCGTGCATTTTTACCATGGAATCGGCAAGTTTACCGGGATTGAAACCATTGAGGTCGACGGTATTGAAAAGGACTATTTTTCGATTCGTTATGCCGGTGAAGATAAACTATATGTACCGCTTGATCAACTGCAGCTGCTGCAGAAATACCTCGGGGCAGAAGAATCAACCACACCCAAGCTGAATAAACTGAACGGCAATGAATGGAACAAGGCGAAAACCAGGGCCCAGAGCGCTGTTAAAGAGATGGCCATTAATTTACTTGAGCTTTATGCGAAAAGGGAAGGGGCTGTGGGATTTGCTTATCCGGAAGACAGCTACTGGCAGAAAGAGTTTGAAGACCGCTTTCCATATGAAGAAACACCAGACCAGCTGCAGAGTATTATGGAAGTCAAAAAAGATATGATGAAAGCCCGGCCGATGGACCGGCTTCTTTGCGGAGATGTGGGGTACGGCAAAACAGAAGTTGCACTGAGAGCCGCATTTAAGGCGGTTATCAGTAGCAAGCAGGTGGCAGTCATGGTACCAACGACCATTCTTGCTCAGCAGCATTATAATACTTTCAGGGAAAGGTTTATGGATTACCCTGTAAAAATCGAAATGCTGAGCCGTTTTCGTACACCCAAGGAACAGAAGCAAATCATTCAGAATCTGAAAGACGGTTCACTTGATGTTGTCGTCGGCACCCACCGTCTCATATCGGAAGGGGTTAGCTTCAAGGATCTGGGCCTGCTTATTGTCGATGAAGAGCAGCGTTTTGGCGTTGGACATAAAGAGAAGATCAAAACGCTGAAGACCAATGTGGATGTTTTGACACTATCAGCTACGCCAATTCCCAGAACCCTGCATATGTCTCTAGTTGGCTTAAGAGATATGAGCGTTATTATGACGCCTCCGGAAGACAGGTTCCCTGTTCAGACCTTTGTCGCCGAATTTAATGCGGATCTGGTAAGAGATGCGATACGCAGAGAATTGTACAGAGGGGGTCAGGTATTTTTTGTCCATAACCGGGTCGAAACACTGGATAGAGTGGTCAGGCTGCTGAATTTGATTATCCCAGAAGCCCGTTGTGGGGTTGTGCATGGGCAGATGAGCGAAACCCAGCTTGAGAAAGAAATGATCTCCTTTTTGGAAAAAGAGAAAGATATTATGATTTGCACTACTATCATCGAAACCGGTTTGGATATGCCGAACGTCAATACACTTATTGTCGATGAAGCAGACAAATTTGGCCTGAGCCAGCTTTATCAACTCAGAGGAAGGGTGGGTAGGTCAAACAGGAAAGCGTATGCCTATTTTTTATACCAACCGCAAAAAATTCTGACAGAAGAAGCAGAAAAGAGGCTGACTACAATCAGGGAATTCACTGAATTTGGTTCCGGTTTCAAGATTGCCATGCGTGATTTGGAAATAAGAGGAGCAGGTAATTTTATTGGAGGGGAGCAGCATGGGCATCTTGCCAGCGTTGGATTCAGCCTATATGTCAAAATGCTAAAAGAGGCAGTTCAGCAATTACGTGGTGAAACAGTAGAAGAAGTCGCTGAGCCAGTCATAGATATTCAGGTCAAGGCGCTTCTTCCCGATGAATATATTGTGGATAAGCAGATTAAAGCTGCACTTTACCAGAGAATGCTAGGCATTTCTAGTGAAGAACACTTAAGTGACTTTTTGGATGAACTGGTGGACAGATTTGGAAACCCGCCCGATGAAGTTGAAAACCTGGCTAAAATCATCAGGATAAAAATAAAAGCCAAACAACTGGGTCTCGAACAGGTTGTTCAGCATAAACAGAATATCTCCCTGCGGTTTGCCTCTGATCCCGGGATATCCGGAGAACAGCTGATGAGTATTGCAGCAAAATTTCCTTACCCATTGTCATTTGCGGCTGCGGAACAAGGCAATCTTGAATTGAACCTGCGGCTCAGGGTTTCAAGTATAGAAGATATCTTTAAAGCCATATTTAAATTATTTGGTATTTTAGAGGAATACGTGAAGCATCCTGCAGCAGCTGCCAAGACCGTATCCAGTTAGTACCTTATTAACTGTATATCTTAATCCTTGTTCGATACTAAGCCATCCATGGCTGTTGGAAGGATTGAAATATACCGAGTGTATGGCGATTAACGTCCCCGAGAAGGGCTAATGCAGCGATGCCATGGTTGGCAAGGTACTAGTTTAAATTGCTTAATAAATTGTAACTTGGTATAATGACTTCATCCAGCGAAAGGGAGATAGGGATTAATGAAAAAAGTAACCACAACAATAATCATGCTGTTTGCTTTACTGCTTATGCTCACTGGCTGTGCCAAACAGGAATTTGCAGTTAAAGTGAATAAGCAAAGTATCCCCATGACGACTTATGAAGAAAAGTTAAATGCCAGCAAAACCTATTATGAGAAGCAAGGTATGGACTTTAGCACGGATCAGGGTAAGTCCAGTCTGGAAAGTATTAAGAGTTCGGTCTTAGAAGAGTTAATTATGGATGAATTGATTAAGCAGGAAGTCGAAAAAAATAAATGGGATACGACGAATCCTGAAGTTTCGAAACTGATCGAAAAGAATATAAAAAGCCAGTTGAAAGATATGGACTATCAGGTGTTCCTTGATGAAAGAGGGATGACTGAAGAGGAAGTTACGAACCGCTATACTTTTATCTATAACATTGGTAAAGATGTGACAGTATCAGATCAGGAAGTCCAGCAGTATTTTGAATCACATTATTCCGATTACGGCGGACAGGATGAACAGGTCAAAGCTAGCCATGTTTTGGTGGCGACTGAAGAGGAAGCCAATAAAGTGATTCAAGAGTATAATGCTGGAAAAGATTTTTCTGAACTGGCCAAGGAATATTCTACGGATACCGGGAGTAAGGATTCCGGCGGGAACCTCGACTATTTTTCCCGCGGAGAAATGGTTACGGAATTTGAGGATGCTGCTTTCAGCCAGAAGGTAGGGAGCATTTCAGAAACACCAGTCAAGACGAAATTTGGCTATCATGTTATTCTGGTTGAAGACCATAAAGAGGCTGTAGTGCCTGACTTTGAGAAAGTCAAAGCAAGCGTTCAGGAAGATGCTCTCGAAAATGCCAAAAATCTAAAAGTATCAAGTTATTATTCGGAACTTAGACAAGCGGCTCAAGTCGAATACGCCGAAGATTTAAAACCAGCGGGTGCCCAATAAGCAATAGGGTATTTTTGCAATCTTATGATTTCGCACAAATTAAAATATAAAACTTAAAGCCAAGAAGAGGGCGTAACGGAATAAACTGTTGCACCCTCTATCTATATCTTTCTTAAATTCTTTATTTATTTGCTGATTGCTTAAAATATTGTAGTTCCACACAAACTTTATGAAGCGAGCGTTAAGTGTGAGTGGCGTTAATGATTATTCTTTTTTGCATGTATGGAAAAATATGAATAATAAAGCAGTTCAAGATATATACTAAGATTGAATTAGTCGCTTTGGAAAAAGGAGGGAGAACTTAATGAAAGCAACCGGAATTGTCAGAAGAATAGATGATCTTGGCCGAGTAGTTATTCCCAAGGAAATCCGGCGGACTTTACGGATAAGAGAAGGAGATCCACTGGAAATTTTTGTGGACAGAGAAGGGGAAGTGATACTGAAGAAGTATTCACCCATTGGTGAGTTGGGAGATTTCGCTAAAGAATATGCGGATTCTTTATTTGAATCAACAGGACACATTGCCTGTATCGGAGATAGAGATGTCATCATTGCGGTGTCAGGAGCTTCCAAAAAAGACTACTTGAACAAATCTCTTGGCGCTGTAGCCGAGCAGGCCATGGAAGAAAGGAGAACTATTTATAATACGGGAGAATCCTCTGTTTTGAAAGAAACAGAAGGAGAAGAAAAAGTCAAAGCAACAAATCAGGTCATTGCGCCGATTATTGCTGAAGGTGATCCCATTGGGGTAGTCGTACTCATGTCCAAAGAACCAAACATTAAGATGGGAGATTTGGAAATCAAACTTGCTGAAACTGCAGCGGGCTTTTTAGCCAAACAAATGGAACAGTAATGTTTGATGCAAAAAATAAAAGTTGAGAAGGACTGTTAACGGTATGTTGACAGTCCTTTTCTTAACTGTGCGTGCTCAGATAAGTCACCCATTATCTAATTGCTTGCCAAAGATCTTCCTGACATTTATAGTATTATTGGACAAGCAATGAGTACCTTATGAACCTTAATATCAATAGGAGGAAAGCAAGTGGACCCGATTTTAAACATTCTAGGCCTCGGAGACCGGGGACTTGATTCTTTGTCTCTTGCCGCTTATAAATTATTGAAAGGTTCAGATCTGATATTCCTGTGGGATGCCGAACATCCGGCAGCTTCAGATTTGATTCGTGAGGGTTTTCCGTGCCAGGAAATATTCGCAGCAGCGGAACAAATGGAAAATATCATTTTAGACCTGGAAACAGGACTTGATTTAATTGTAGAAAAGGTTATAGCAGTGTCCGGCAAGAAGCAAATAACACTCGCTTTACCGGGTTTTCCAATCGCAGAAGGCAGGATCATAGCCGGACTTCACCAAAGGCTTGGAACCTCTTTTATTGTGAAGGCGACATTGATCAGGGATAATAGTGACCGGCTGGAAAGGCTTACTGCAATTATGGCTGAATTGCGCTCTGCTTGGGGGTGCCCTTGGGATAAGGAGCAGGATCATGAGTCACTGAAGAAATATCTGATTGAAGAGGCCTATGAAGTGCTGGATGCAATTGATTCCAAAAATATGAATAATTTATGTGAGGAATTGGGAGACTTATTATTACAAGTCGTGTTCCATTCCCGCATTGCAGAGGAATCCGGGCAATTCAGCCTGAACGATGTCATAAAGGGCATTTCGGATAAACTGATACGCCGGCATCCTCATGTTTTTGGGTCAGTTGAAGTAGCATCAAGCCGGGAAGTCCTGATAAACTGGGATGAAATTAAAAAAACCGAGAAATTGACATCCCAAAGCTTGAAAAAACAAGCAGAGAGGAATTTCTTTGATATTCCAAGAGGGCTTCCAGCGCTGCAATTTGCTGAAAAGACTCAAAAAAAGGCTTCTAAAGTCGGTTTTGACTGGGAGGATCACCAGGGACCCCTTTCTAAAATCTATGAAGAGCTTACTGAGCTCGAAAAGGAAGTGGGAAAAAGTCCAAGAGTAAAAGAAGAATTAGGAGATTTGCTCTTTTCGATTGTCAATTTGTCGCGCTTTCTCGGAATAAACGCCGAAGAAGCTCTGCGGCAGGGGACGAAAAAATTCCAACAAAGATTTAATAAAATGATGCACAAAATAGATCTGGAAGGACCTGACAAAGGAAGAATGAGCATGGAGAACATGAATTTTTTCTGGGAAGTGGTAAAAAGTGAAGAAAAAACTGGGGTTTGAGGTTTATTTTAGCATTCCCAAGAAGGAAAATGCAGTTTCATAGCGAATATAGAGGCTATTAGTTTTTATTATTAGGAGGGAGACTTTTGAATAAAGCGGAACTCGTTGCTGCAGTAGCAGAAAAGACCGAATTCACCAAGAAGGATGCCGAAAAAGCGGTAGCCGCAGTCTTTGACACAATCAGTCAAGCAATGGCAAGTGGTGAGAAAGTCCAATTAGTTGGTTTTGGTACATTTGAGGTTAAGAAAAGAGAAGAGCGTGTCGGCAGAAATCCTCAGACCAAAGAGGAGATTGTCATTCCCGCATGCAAAGTACCTGGCTTTAAGGCAGGAAAAGCTTTAAAAGAGTCAGTACAGTAAATTCTTAAATTTCTTAAGTTCATAGCTTGATTGCGAAAAACCAGGTTCTTTTTGAGCCTGGTTTTTTAAGATGTATTTTAAAATAAGGAGTTGCTTTGTTTGAGACTGGACAAATATCTTAAGGTATCAAGGCTTATCAAAAGGAGAACTGTGGCCAAAGATGTCTGTGGAGGCGAAAAAGTCAGTGTAAATGGCAGAGTTGCCAAACCTTCGGCAGAAGTAAAGCCTGGAGACATTATTTGCATTGATATGCGGAATCATATCCTTGAAGTCAAGGTAGTGTCGATACCACCAAGTGCCAAGGCGGAAGAAGCTGAGACGCTCTATCAGCTGATCAAAGATGAAAAGAAAAATAATGATGTCTAAACCCCCCACTTTCTGAATAAGTATTTATTCAGAAAGGGCTTTGGGGGGATGGAAATGACAGGTCAACGGGAAATTGAGCATAAGATCATTATCAAAGACAGAAAACTACTGACGGTTTCAGGGGTAAAAAAGGTAAAATCGTTCGACCCCAAAGAGATTATGCTGGATACCACAAAAGGTAGAGTAACGATTAAGGGACGGGATCTGGGGGTAAACAATCTTAACCTCGAACAATCGGAACTGGAGATTGAAGGCCAAATTGACATGCTGATTTATGCTGCGAGTGGATCTGGAGAATCCTCCAAGGGAGTATGGGAAAAAATTTTCAAATAGCCTTTTGAAGGGGGCGAAATCGGGATTAGCGAGTTTGCTGTTTTGATTAGCATTGTCCTAAGTGGATTACTAGTTGGGATATGTTTTGATTTTTACCGAATCTTACGTTGGCATTTGGGCTTGACAAAGATTCAGACGTTTTTAGGAGATTTGCTTTTCTCTGTCGCTGCGCTTGGAATTATTTTTTGCTTAGCGCAAAAAGCAAATTACCTTGAATTTCGTTTTTATCTGTTTTTGGGAAGCTTGTTAGGTCTTTTGCTCTATATTGCCGTTTTTAGCCGATATGTCAAAAAAACTTTTGATGTGTTATTTCGCTTGATCCATCACGTTTGCCAATTTATTAGAAATATTTTTCAGGCGTTTTTCCGAGGCGTTTACATTGGAGTTGCCGTAATGATGCGGATCCCCTATGGCATTCTGCGCTGGCTGGGGATGCTTCTCTATCGAATCGGTGAAGCGATAAGCCGGAATGCTTTAATAAAAAAGAGCAAATAGTATTGATTTTGACCAGCTTTAATTATATAATGACTATACTTATAATGTTTTTGTAGTTGATTTGTACCGAATATGTAGCTAGTATGTAGATGAATTTTTGTCTTTAGCCGTAAATTCACAATAAGGAAAGAAAATTTTGCACTGGGAAATACGGGGATTGGAAAAACTGAGTTTCCGGGAGAGACAAGCTGTCATGCTTAAAGAAAGCGGGCATTCCGTCGAGGATATCGCCAAGGTTCTGGGGATAAGCAGCAGTTCTGTTTCAACCATGCTCGTAAGGGCCAAGACCAAAGGATATCAAATCATCGGAATCATCCAGGATCATGAGTTAGGGCTGAATTATCCGTTGGAGGACGATGAGGGAAATGAGAAATAATAAGAAGTATACAAAAAAGAAAATAAAAAAGATAAATCCAATATTTGTAATTGTTTTGGGAATTGCTTTGATGTTAGGCGGAAGCTGGTCCTATCAGCTGCTTCAGCTGGATCATTCCATTGAGCAGCAAAAAGCAGAACTCGAGAATAAAAAGCTTCAGATTATTGCTCAAAATGATCAATTGCATGAGGAAATAGAGAAATTAAATACCCCGAGTTATGTGGAGCAATTAGCCAGAGAAAAGCTTGGACTGGTTCGTAAAGGAGAAATTTTAATAGCTCCGAAAGAGTCGGGGAATTAATATCAATGAAAAAATATATGTAATAAGCGCTGCCGTAACGAATTATTTAAATTTGTTAAGGGCGGCGCTTTTTGATTAGGTAATATCATGTCAATTCAGCGGTTATATTCGGAGATGATACAACGCCAATCGTTTTTTTGCTGAAGCAAGAAAAATGATTGCCCATGAAGATTCCCGAATTAGACAAGCTTCGCGGCCGTCATCAGCTATAATGATTCCATTAAATGGAAGAGGTGGCATTATGGCTGAATGGGCAACACTCAAAGCTGAGAAAATTATTAATCGATTTTCTGACTCTCTGGGAATACAATGTCTAATTGTTATCGGAGGTTTTTTAACAGCTCGGGCAAACCTATTGGGTATTTATCCATTTGCTGTTGCCTATCTTGCAGTTCTCGGCATGAATATGAAAAAATGGATTCTGCCAGGTCTTACCGGAATTGCGATCGGTCTGGTATCTGTCCAGGATTTTTCTGTATTTCTGGAAGTTATGCCGAGTGCGGTTCTAGGCGTTCTGGCAATTCAGATGATCAAAGAGAGCAAGAACAAAATACTTCTTCTCGCAGGGTTTACGGCACTTGGAACTTTACTGCCCGGATTAGGCGTATCATGGTTTACCAATAGCTTTGGGGAGGAGTCTATCTTACTGGTAATGGTCCAAAGCATTGTTGCGGCAGGCTTTTCAATCATTTTTTTCTTTGCGTTTCTTCATAAGGAGAGCCTCATGAAGGGCAGTTTCAAGGGTGAACAAGGTATGGTGTGGATTTTGGTGCTGGCAGTCTGCTTAAGTGGCTTACAAGGGCTCACTTTTGGGAAAATCAATTTACAAATCACATTTATGGGGTTTTTCCTGCTTTTTGTGGCCTATAAATACGGAGCCGGTTCAGCTGCAGGTGTCGGAGCAATTTTAGGCTTTTTGTTAAAATGGAACCTTGGAATCGATAACCTGATTGATGCGGGACTTTACAGCTTACTGGGGTTTATCTGCGGAGGATTTACTCGTTTCGGCAAGATGGGAATTGCAGCTGCCTACAGCGCCTCTATTTTAATGGCTTCTTTTTTTGTCAATGAGACATTTTTGACTTCTCATCTTTATTCGTCCGCGCTTGCGCTTCTTATGTTTTTCTTATTACCCGGAAAACATGAAAAGTCTTTTCTGAAGAATAAAGTAATGCCAGAAATTGAAACAACCGTAAGTAAAGTCAAAACCGTTGGCGACCTATTTGATCAGCTCGCTTATGGTTTCCAGGCGGCAGGACTTGAATCCAGGCTGCAGCCGGAAGTACCGGAAATGATGAATACCCTGGTTGATAAGATATGCCGGCATTGCCCAGATTCAAATTATTGCTGGCAGCAGGATTTCCATCAAACTTATCATTTTATGTATGACTTGTTTGCCTATGAAGAGAAAAAAATTCAAAGAAAACAAACCGGTGAGGCTTCAGACCAAATCAATCAGGAGAAAGTGCCTGTCGAATGGGGAAAATGCAGTAAACTTGAGGAAGTCATACTGGCGGCTCAATTTATTCTGGAACAAGAAAAGGACAAAGAGGTTTGGCAAAAACGTCTGGCTATAAACAGGGAAGCCTTGGCTGGTCAGTACAGAAGTGTATCTCAGGTGATCGGGCACCTCGCCCAGGAACTTCATTCTCAGCATAATCACGAAGACGGAAAGCCACTGGTCTGGTCCCGCAAGCATAAACTGGTTTTAGATCTGGGTATCGGCTCTTTTATTAAAACTGGTAATGGGATAAGCGGAGATAATTTCAGTTCGGTTTCGTTATCTTCATCCAAAAATGCGCTGATTATCTGTGACGGTATGGGCGCAGGGGAAGAGGCGGCCAGGATGAGTTCAGCGGCGCTTACAATACTGGAACAACTTCTGAGTACTGGTTTTGAACCGGAGAGTGCCATCAAAGCTCTCAATTCGATCTTGGTTTTACGTTCTCCGGAAGAGAGCTTTGTCACCGTCGACATGGCCGTGTTGAATATCGAGACAAATCAAGCCAGGTTGATAAAAATTGGAGCAGCACCAACCTATATCATCAGCAGAAACAAAGTAGATGCAGTAAAAACATCAAGTCTGCCGGCTGGTATACTGAATGATATTGATATTCCGGCGATTGATATTCCTTTTAAAGACGAGACGCTTGTCATCGTAACTGACGGAATCTTGGATGTAGCTAAAAGAAAGGATGACTGGCTCAAAGAATATCTGAAGAACAACAAAAGTTTGACTTCGCAGGATTTGGCCGATAGTATTGTCAAAGAAGCACGAAGACTGTCCGGCGACTGCCTGGAAGATGACGGAGTTGTTCTGGTTGTGAAGAGGAAGGACTTGGCCGGAAAAGATGCTAGAAATTAAACCGGGTTTTAAGCTGTTGTTAAGATTTAACCCTTATAGTCAAAAAAGAAATATTTTTGTTTCGAACACTTTGACAAATCGGCAAAATCTAGAGAGAATAGTATTAATACGATTTTAGGAAGGCTGCGGAGAAAATAATGTATGAAAGATTGAGCTCAGAGGTATTGCCGCAACAAATTCCGTCTCAGTCCAAAGTACTTGTAGCTGTTTCGGGAGGACCGGACTCGGTGGCTCTGGCTCATGTCATTTACCGCTATTCATGCGAAAATCAAGATAAAAATATTTCTTTTGTTATTACGCATGTCAATCATAAGGTCAGAAAAGAAGCCGACGAGGAAGCGGAGCTCGTTAAGAATCTTGCCGGGAAATGGAAAGCAGGATTTATTTTGCATGAATTTGATGCAAAACACAACGCTTTAGTTTGCCGCCAAAGTTTTCAGGAAGCATCAAGAGAATGGCGCTATGCCCGCTGGAAGGAAGACATGGAAGCGTGGGGCTGTGATTTACTGGCCACTGCCCATCATTTGGGAGATCAAGCGGAAACTGTTCTCTACCGTCTCTTAAGAGGAAGCGGAACAACAGGACTTGCAGGCATTTATCCTGTAAAAGACAAAATCATCCGTCCGCTTCTTTCGGTAACAAAACAAGAAATCCTAGAATACTGCAAAGTCCAAAATCTTCCCTATTCAATTGACAAGAGCAATCTGGAAACGGACTATTACAGGAATAAGATCAGACTCGAGCTAATCCCTGAACTGGAAAGCAAATATAATCAGAAGATTACGGATGCTTTGGGACGAACAGCGGAACTGCTGCGCTGGGACGAAGAATATATTTGCGTCCAGACGGAAGCTTTGTGGCTCAGGTACTGTCTCCAGGCAGATCATACCGGAGTCCTGCTTTCGCACGAAGCTTGGAAGGAACCGGAGGCAATCCTTTCCCGCCTGCTTCGGAGAGCGGCTTCGCAGGTATCGGGAGAAACAAGAGGGCCAGCGTTTAGATTTGTTAAACTTTGGATGCATAAAGGGAAACAGACCGGATGGCGCCAGGATCTTCCGGGTTTTAAGGTAGAAGTTGTCAAGCAAGGCCTTTTCTTTTTTAATGTAGATATAGAATCAAAAGAGCATATTTCCGGGAAAGATAGAATTGAAAAGACCCGCCTTTTTGTCAAGTTGCCGCTTGCTTTGAACATTTGGAATAAAATTACTGAATTAAAAGTACAGGTGGGGATTTTTAATTTTTACCCGGAAGGACAGCATGTTTTATGGAGTACGGAACTTGACCCGGACCAGATGTCTGTTCAGACTGAGCCTTTAGTATATAGAACGAGACAGGCCGGAGACCGTATTTATTTTAAGAATTTAGGGCATAAAGCAATTAAAAAGGTTTTTCAGGACAAACATATCCCTGCTGGGGAACGTGATAAGATTCCGTTTTTTGCTTTTGGCGATCTCGTCTTCTGGATCCCAGGCGTATGCAGGGGAGACAGCCTTTTGCCAGCTGGCCCGCAATCTTCCAGACTGTATTTGCTTGTGGCTGAAATATAAGCCTTTACTACTATTTTGGATTCATTGTAAAATAGGAAACCACATGATATAATATCTCATAGTTTTCAAACGTTTCGAATGCTGTACTTTAAGTATTAATAATATGTTTCTCATCAACGAGAGGAGGATCTCCGATTGAAAATACTAAAAAATGTCGCAATCTATTTGTTGATTATTCTTCTTGCGGTTTTGCTTATTAAATGGGCAAATCCTCCTGAAGAAAAGGATACCAGTCTAAAATATAATGCTTTTAAGCAGGCGATTGCTTCGGGCGGCGTCAGTGATGTTTCCGTTCAGGTCAATGATAAATATTACGTCTATACCGTTACCATGAAAGACAGCAAGGTCTACGAAGTCGCCGGTCCCTCGGGAGATCAAACACTTCTGGATCAGATGGAAAAACAAAATATCAACCTTACATTTGAGCCTCCGGCCACTGTGCCGTGGTGGGTTTCTGTCCTGCCGACGCTTCTGATGTTCTTGTTTATTTTTGGGCTGTTCTTCTATATGATGCAGCAAACCCAAGGCGGCGGAGGCAAAGTCATGCAATTTGGCAAAAGCAGGGCGCGGTTGGTAACGGATGAACACAAGTATACGTTTAAAGATGTTGCAGGCGCAGATGAAGTTAAGGAAGAATTGGAAGAAATTGTAGAGTTCCTGAAATCACCGAAAAAATTTAATGAGATTGGAGCCAAGATTCCGAAAGGCGTACTCCTTTTTGGCCCTCCCGGAACCGGAAAAACCTTGCTGGCGAAAGCCATTTCCGGAGAAGCCGGAGTTCCATTCTTCAGTATCAGCGGTTCCGATTTTGTGGAAATGTTTGTCGGTGTTGGAGCCTCAAGGGTGAGGGATCTTTTTGAACAGGCCAAAAAGAATTCCCCCTGTATTGTTTTTATCGATGAAATTGATGCTGTGGGACGTCAGCGCGGTGCCGGCTTAGGTGGTGGCCATGATGAGCGTGAGCAGACCCTAAATCAGCTTCTGGTCGAAATGGATGGATTTAACGGTAACGAAGGTGTTATCATCATTGCTGCGACCAACCGTTCGGATATCCTGGATCCCGCCCTTCTCCGTCCCGGACGTTTTGACAGACAGATTGTCGTTACTCTTCCGGATATCAAAGGAAGAGAGGAAATTTTGAAGGTACATGTCAACGGTAAACCGTTAGCTTCAGATGTTAACCTTGAAGTATTAGCACGCAGAACTCCCGGTTTTACAGGGGCCGATCTAGCCAATCTGGTCAATGAGGCTGCTTTGCTTTCAGCCCGGCGCAATGAGAAGAAAGTCAATATGAAGACGCTGGAAGATTCGATTGAAAGAGTTATTGCTGGTCCGGAAAAGAAAAGCCGGGTAATCAGTGATTTTGAAAAGAAACTGGTTTCTTACCATGAAGCCGGCCATGCGCTTCTGGGAGAATACCTTCCGCATACCGATCCTCTGCACAAGGTATCGATCATTCCAAGAGGCCGGGCAGGAGGCTATACCCTGTTGCTGCCGAAAGAGGACCGCAACTATATGACGAAGTCCCAGCTGCTTGACCAGGTCACCATGCTTTTGGGCGGCAGAGTAGCCGAAGCTCTGGTTTTGCATGAGATCAGTACTGGCGCCTCCAACGACCTGGAACGTGCGACTGGCATCGTAAGAAAAATGATTACCGAACTTGGGATGTCGGAAGAGCTCGGACCGGTAACGTTCGGTCACAAAGAAGAACAGGTCTTCCTGGGACGTGATATTGCGCGTGACCGTAATTACAGTGAATCTGTAGCCCAGGCGATTGATCATGAGGTGCGCCGTATCATTGATGAATCTTATCAGAAAGCGCAGGATATCATTTCAGAGAAAATTGAGACTCTGCATGCAATTGCCGAGGCTCTGATGGTGAATGAAACGCTGGAGGCAGACTCTTTCCAGGATATCATTGCCAAATATGACGAGTCACGCATAGGTGATTCTTATGACACACCTTTGTCCGCTGACAGTAGCAGTGCAGAAAATAATAAATCAAAAGAAGAAAATGAAAACGCCTAAGTATTTGTGCCATGGTCATCAGCTCATCTGAGCTTAAATAACAATCAAAGACGTTTAAGGAGGATTCCCGTGGAAAGAACTTTTCTTATGCTTAAGCCGGACGCCATTCAAAGAGGTCTGGTTGGTGAAGTGATTGGCAGATTTGAAAAAAAAGGTTTTAAGCTTATTGGCTTAAAATTGATCCAAGTAGACAGGGAGTTGGCGGAAGAACATTATAAAGAACATAAGGGCAAAGGTTTTTTTGAACCTACCGTTCAGTATATTATGTCTGCTCCAGTCGTGGCGATGGTTTGGGGAGGAAAGAATGTCGTTGCTATGGCTAGAGAAATGATGGGCGCGACCAATCCTGCAAATGCCAATCCTGGTTCCATCAGGGGTGCCTATGCAATGGACATCAGCAGAAACGTCATCCACGGCTCAGATTCTGTGGAAAGTGCCGAAAGGGAAATTTCCTTGTACTTCAAACCGGCAGAGATTCTTCATTATGCAAAAGCCGGTGAAGATTGGCTAAGTGAGTAAATACAAGGACACCCATTTGGGTGTCCTTTTTACAGTGTATAGAAAGTATAAGTATCAAATGTCGGAATAGGCCGGGGTGAATTCAGATGCAAGACAAAAAGTTAATGGCACGGTTGATGATCAGCGTTGGTATGCTGCTGATCGGTGTTTTTATCGTTATAGTCATTAAGTCCTATATGACGGGTCAGAATGCTTCCTCTCAGGAGGTCAATCTTCCGAGTCTTCTTCAGTTGGAAATGGAAAATGAACAACTGGCCGGTGAAAACGACAAGCTTTTGGCAGAGCTGACGAAATATCAAGCCGGAGCAAGTGCTGAGGCCCTGGCCTCTGAACAATTGGAGCAGGCCAAGATCAGTTCCGGGCTTGTGGCGCTAAGCGGTCCGGGCATCATTATTGTCCTGGACGATTCTGATCGAGACCGGAGTACCGGTAATGTGAACGATGGGAACTATTACATTCATGAGGAGTATTTGCGGGCAATCGTCAATGCGTTATGGAACGGCGGAGCAGAGGCCGTTGCGATTAATGATCAGCGGATTACGTCAAAA
The DNA here is from genome assembly GCF_004343605.1 of Dehalobacter sp. 12DCB1. Classification (GTDB taxonomy): domain Bacteria; phylum Bacillota; class Desulfitobacteriia; order Desulfitobacteriales; family Syntrophobotulaceae; genus Dehalobacter. The sequence continues at coordinate 13,405 of NZ_POSF01000001.1, read as the reverse complement.
ACGGAAATATTTTGCAGCGGTTCGTATATTCAAATCAACGGCACGAGACAGATGCCACCTTATAATATTGTTGCAATCGGCAGTCAGAGTGATCTCAAATCTGCCCTGCAGTTCTATATGTGGGATATTCTGGGTGATTATCAAAAACAATTTGGAATTACACGTGAACCAATCTATCCAAAAGAACCTGTTACCGTACCTGCGGCCAAACAGTATACTTATAAGTATGCACAGCCTGTCAAGGAGGGTTAAGCGTTGATAAACAAACATGTTATAACGGTTGCGACCATTGCCTCCGTAGCGATTGGCTTTTTAATTTCCCTTCAGTTTCAGGCGCAAAGGGAAATGGACAGTGCAAAAAAAATCCAGCAGCAGAGGGTCGAGCAAACCGATACGGTAATGAAAACCTTGCAGGATGAAAATGATTCCCTGCAGGAAGAGTACAATCGAATATCAGCAGAATTAGAAAAATATAAGAATAAAAAGAGTGAGAATCCCTATCTTACGGCAAGACTCGATCAGCTTAAAATTGCTGACGGGACCATCACAGTTTCCGGGCCGGGTGTCAAAATGATTGTCAAGGACAGCGGTTCGGATACGGATGCGGTGATCCCGCTGAGTACAGATGAACTGCGTGAGATTGTGAATGTCTTGCGGTTGGCAGGAGCAGAAGCAATCAGTATCAATAGTCAACGGATTGTCGCATCGACTTCGATTGTCCTCAGTGGAACAGCGACGATCCTGGTCAATTCTGTTCCGATTAGCAGGATTGGCGGAACTACGTATGAAATTCTGGCCATAGGAGATCAGGAGGTTCTTGTCGACTATTTAACGAATATGGTCGCGATCGACCTGAAACAATTTGGAAGAAAAGTTGATATAACCCGAGAAACAGTGACAGTTCCATCCTATAAAGGGAGTTATTCACTTAAATATGCTATTATGGCTGAAGCGGAATAACCTGATGACAGGTGAAGGTTCTGAATTGGAGATACAGAGTTAAATATGAAGACGAGGAATGATAAGTTTGAAGGCGTACAATATGCGATGGCTCAAAATAGATAGCCTATTGCAGGCTGAAAAAGCTCTCAGCCAGGTTGGCGTTGACCTTGGCGCCCTTCAACATATGAATGGCAAGGCTTTAACCAAACCGATCAAGCTGGAGAATGTACCAGCTCCGGTGGCATTGATTCTGAAACAGGAAATGCTCTCCTTCGGTGGGGATGCAGCTGTCCATAAAGATTTGCTCGACAGTGGAGCACCGGAAAGCGATGTATTTCTTCTTGGTAACTATAAGCAGTTAAACAGACTAGCGGATAAACTTAGCTCAATGTCCCCAGAGTGCCAGTATCTTGCCGAGTCCCTCCGTGAAATGTTGGTCTATTTAGATACACCTCCGGCCGGAGTGATCGATTGCAGGGGAAAAATTCTTGAGTGGGGAAGAAAGACCCTGATCATGGGAATCCTGAATGTTACACCGGATTCTTTTTCCGATGGCGGAAAATTTGATAACATCGAGAATGCTTTAAAACAGGCCGAAAAAATGGTTGCAGACGGTGCCGATATGCTTGATATCGGCGGCGAGTCCACTCGCCCTGGATATGGGGGCGTCAGCGCCGAAGAAGAGTGGTCCAGACTTGAACCGGTACTTAAAGCACTTATACCGATCTGTCCGGTTCCGATATCGATTGATACTCAAAAAGCAGCTGTTGCCGCTAAGGCCTTGCAGTTAGACGCCCATATCATTAATGATATCTGGGGCCTACAAAAAGACCCTGATATGGTGGGCGTTATCGCAGAATATAAAGCCCCGGTAGTGATTATGCATAACCAGGACCATACAGAATATAAGAATATGATGGGTGAAATACTGTCATTCCTGGAACGGAGCATTGAAATGGCACTTGGCTGCGGATTGACGCGGAATCAAATTATTGTCGATCCGGGGATTGGGTTTGGTAAAACCCCGAAACAGAATATGGAAGTCTTAAGCCGGTTGGATGAACTTAAATCGTTAGGGTGTCCTCTTCTTCTGGGTGTATCCCGCAAATCTGTGATTGGCAAGACTCTGAACCTTCCGGTGGACCAAAGACTGGAACCGACGATTGCCCTGGGGACACTTGGAATTGCTGCAGGCGCAGATATCCTGCGTGTGCATGACGTCCCCGAGAATAAAAAAGCTGCGCTGATGGCTGACTTGATTATACGCCGGCAAAGAGGAGAAGATTATGAAGGAAAATGATGTCATCCGCCTGCGAGGGATAGAGCTTTATGCTTACCATGGTGTGATGGAGGAGGAACGGATTCTCGGCCAAAGATTTGTTATTGACGTGGACATCTTCTTGAAGAAGCCGGTTAACATGCAGGACAGTTTAGCTGAGACGGTGAATTATGCCGAAGTCTATCAAGTGGTCAGGCATTGTGTCGTTGATCAGCGTTATCAGCTGATTGAAACACTTGCCGAAAAAATAGCCTTGGAAATTACAAATGGATTTTCCTGTTCAGGTGTCCGGGTAGAGGTACATAAGCCAAATGCCCCGGTTCCCGGAATTCTTAAGGATATATCGGTAGAGATCATACGGGAGAAAAAAGATGAGAGCATTCTTAAGTTTGGGGAGCAATGAAGGAGACCGCAAGGAATATTTGGATCGGGCACTCGATATGTTGATGAACACTCCAGGAATCATGGTTAAGCGTATTTCCAGCCTCTATGATACTGAACCCTGGGGCAATGTCGACCAGTCACCTTTCCTGAATATGGTCATTGGCATTGAAACGGAGCTGGATCCTTATGAACTGCTTGAAGTCTGCCAGCAAATTGAAACATCACTAGGAAGAAAACGACTGATTCATTGGGGGTCCCGCACGATTGATATCGATATTCTTTCCTACCAGGATTATGTGATCCAGACTGAAAAACTGACAATTCCGCATCCCTTCATGGAACAAAGAGAGTTTGTACTGGCTCCGCTAAGAGAAATAGCACCGGACTATATTCTGCAGTCAGGAAGAGTAATCGGAACGGTTCAAGGCGAAGGACTTGTTAAAAAATGTACGAAACTATAGATATTTTTCTTTATCATTTTTCTAATTTATCATATACTGAAGTATAAGCTGCAGATGATATCCACAATTGGAATTGTACCACGGCAGCTCTGCTGTTTTTTAAGACAGATTGGATCGTGCATCAACCGCTTGGATTATTACTACTGGGACGGTGAAGGCAGGGTAATTGTTGAATTCGTTTATAACAATACACCTTCACCATGTGAGGTGTATTTTTGTTGTCAGCAAATACGATAAAATTTGGAATCATCGGAACTGGCGTGGTCGGGACATCTCTGGCGATTCTGTTAGAAAAGGCAGGGCTGCGGTGTGTCGGAGTCCATACCCGGAGCAAAAAGTCATATGAGTATTTTTGTAGATACTTGCCAAAAGAGCAACTCGGATTGAAACAGCTTGTGATGGAGTCGGATCTGGTTTTTATTACGACTCAGGATTGCTACATTGAAGAAACGGCAGCCAGACTTTCTCAGGAAAGGGACATTAAACCAGGTCAAATCTGGATTCACTGCTCAGGGTCTTTGCCTTCGGGGGTCATGTGTCAGAATCCTATGCTGCCTGTCGCCTACCTGTCTCTGCATCCGCTGCAGGCCTTTGCAAATATTGATACCGCGGTTTCTGTCATGAAGGGAACCTATTTTAGCATCGAGGGCAGCAGCCCGGAGGCTGAGAATCAGGGAGAAAACCTGGTTGCTTTATTAGCTGGAATCCCGCTTAAAATTAATCCCTCGAAAAAAAGTCTCTATCATGCCGGAGCGGTTGTCGTCTCAAACTATCTTGTTTCGCTGGTCCTGTTGGCAGTCAAACTATTTGAGCAGGCCGGAATAGAGCGTAAAGAGGCCCTGGCTGCCTTACTTCCACTGTTAGCCGGATCCTGTCGGAATATCGGCAAACTGGGACTTCCTGGGGCGCTTACGGGGCCAATCGCTAGGGGAGATGCCCAAGTTGTCGCAAGACATCTTCAAAGCATGCCTGAAGAAATTAGGACAGTCTATAGAGAGCTTGGAAAGCTGGCTTTGGAATTGGGATTAGAAAAAAAACTGTTGGATAGGGCATCCTATCGCCCGGAAGATTTAAACGCCCTGGAAGAACTTTTGAAAGACTTAGGAGAGGAAACAAAGCAATGATTATAGCCGGAAAAATAGCTGAAACAAGAGAAAAAATAGCATCAGCCAAACAGCAGGGAAAAACTGTTGTTCTTGTACCTACGATGGGCTTCTTGCATGAGGGCCATCTGTCCATGGTCAAGATAGCCAGAAATCAGGATCCAAATCACAAAAGAACCTATATTGTGATGAGTATATTTGTTAATCCGTTACAGTTTGGCCCGAATGAGGATTACGAGAAATATCCGCGTGATCTTGCCAGGGATTCAGGACTCGCCGAACAGGCAGGCGTGGACCTGTTGTTTGCTCCTTCGGTCACGGAAATGTATCCGGACGGAAAAAGCCTTACGGCAGTTCAGGTATCCCAGATCACTGAGGTTCTCTGCGGAGCCAGCCGTCCCGGGCACTTTGAGGGAGTAGCAACTGTCGTGACAAAACTTTTTAATATTATTCAGCCTGATGAAGCCTATTTTGGCTTAAAAGATTACCAGCAGGTTGCTGCCATCAAACAAATGACAAAAGATTTAAATAGCCCTGTCAAAATTGTGGCCTTCCCGACAGTTCGAGAAAGCGATGGACTTGCCAAGAGCTCCAGAAATGCTTATTTGAGCAGCGAAGACCGGCAGCAAGCCTCAGTGCTGTTTCGTTCATTGCAGGAAGCTGCGGCATTAATCTCTGAGGGTGAGACCTGCGCTGAAGTCGTCAGAGAAAAGATCAGACAGAGAATAAGCAGTGAATCAAACGGGAAAATTGATTATGTAGAAATCAGGGAAGCGGACGATCTTGCAGATGTCGATAGTATTGACAGTTCTGTTGTGATTGCTCTTGCCGTTCGTTTTGGGACAACGCGCTTGATTGATAATATTGTCGTGGAGGTGTGAGAAAAATGTTCAGAAATATGATGAAATCAAAGATTCATAAAGCCAGAGTTACTGAGGCCAACCTGAATTATGTGGGAAGCATAACGATAGACCGCAGTCTGATGGAACAGGCTGATATTTTGGAAAACGAGAAAGTTCAGGTTGTTAATCTAAATAATGGAGCCAGGCTGGAGACGTATGTGATCCCAGGAGAAGCGAATTCCGGAATGATCTGTCTAAACGGAGCAGCAGCCAGGCTGGTTCAGGTCGGGGATCAGGTAATTATTATTTCCTATGGGCTGTTTTCCGATGAGGAAAGCAAAGGATATACTCCAAAAGTTGTTTTTGTCGATGAAAAAAACCAGTCGGTTAGGATTGACGGGGTTGAAGTGCACGGCGTACAGGCTTGACACATGATATGTCGAAGAATAGAATTAGAAAAAGGTCTATGAGCGAAAGGAGAGGCTGATAAATGGATAATGGTGAAGGCAAAGATCAGCTGATCAATGACATAAATGCTCTGCGCAAGCAAAGAAAAGCAGTAATTCTTGCCCATTATTACCAGCCAGGGGACATTCAGGATATTGCGGATTTTGTCGGAGATTCACTTCAGCTTGCTCAGCAGGCTGCCTGGACAGATGCCGCTGTCATTGTATTTTGCGGAGTTCATTTTATGGCCGAAAGTGCGGCAATCCTATCCCCGGAGAAAATTGTCCTGCTACCGGACACTTCAGCAGGCTGTCCGATGGCAGATATGGTCGAAGCAGACCGGCTTAGAGAGGCAAAGACCAAACTGCCTGGCGTTAAAGTGGTCTGTTATGTTAACTCATCCGCAGAGGTGAAAGCCGAAAGCGATATTTGCTGCACATCATCCAATGCTGAGAAAATTATTCAATCTCTTGAAAACGAGGAGATCCTTTTCGTGCCTGACGGCAACCTCGGCGGATATGTTGCAGCCAAAGCGAATAGAAAGATTAACTTGTGGCCTGGTTTTTGTCCGACGCATCACAGGCTCGCCAGGGAAGATATCTTAAAGGCGAGGGAGGAACATCAAGGAGCAAAAGTTCTGGTTCATCCTGAATGCCGCGAGGAAGTCTGGCGGGAAGCCGATTATGTTGGCTCTACTGCCGGGATTATTAAGTATGCAGAGAATTCGACGGATACCGAATTTATTATTGGAACGGAATGTGGCATTTTGCATGAACTTGCTAAACGCTGTCCCGGGAAACAATTTTATATGGCTTCAGCACATATGATCTGCCCGAATATGAAAAAGATCAGCTTGCAAAAGGTCAAGGATGCACTTTCAAACATGGTGCCGGTCGTTACTGTGTCAAAAGAAATCAGAGAGAAGGCGGTCTGCGCGCTGGAAAGAATGCTGGCCGTCCAATAATGAACATATAACATTGAGGATGAGTAAGAGATATGAATGAGAATGACTATCTGATTCCCTGGGACAAGGATAAGCTTGAGATCTTTCAGACCGAAGTGCTTATTCTCGGAAGCGGAATTGCGGGATTGTTTGCAGCAATCAAACTTTGTCCCAAATATGAAGTAACCGTTCTGACCAAGAAAGATGTGATGGCAAGCAACACTGAGCATGCTCAGGGAGGTATTGCCGTTGCTCTTAATGAGGATGACTCTCCTGAATTTCACTATGGCGATACCATTAAAGCCGGAGCAGGGTTATGTAACCTGAAAGCAGTCAAGATCCTGGCTGAGAAAGGGCCGGAGTGTGTCGGTAAGCTGATTGATTTTGGCACCAAATTTGATGAAAGTAATAATAAACTGGATTTTACGCGGGAAGCTGCTCACAGCAAAAGCAGGGTGCTGCATGCTCACGGTGATGCTACCGGCGGAGAAATAGAACGTGCCCTGGTAGAAGTTGTGCATTCCAGCCCAATTACCGTTAAAGAAAACTATTATTTAATCGATTTTGTAAAAAATAGTAAAGCAGAGGTCTGTGGAGCTCTGGTGCTTAACAATATGACCTTGGCAATGGAAGTATGGCTGGCTAAAGCCGTTATCCTGGCTACAGGCGGTGCAGGTCAGATGTATAAGCATACGACCAATCCTGCGGTTGCGACAGGAGACGGGATAGCTGCTGCTTATCGGGCAGGAGCCGAACTTATGGATATGGAATTTATTCAATTCCATCCTACAGCCCTGCTGCTGCCGGGAGCACCCAATTTTTTAATTTCGGAGGCAGCCAGAGGAGAGGGAGCTGTACTGGTAAACTCACGCGGAGAACGTTTTATGGAGGGTGTCCCCGGTAAAGAGCTTGCTCCGAGGGATGTTGTGTCAAGGGAGATCTGGAAGCAGATGCAGACAGGACAGGTCTATCTTGATTTCAGCCCGATGGGACACTCAAAAGTCGAACAAAGGTTTCCGGGAATTTATAAAACTTGTCTGAATTATGGCGTTGATATTTCTACAGATCCTGTACCGGTCGGCCCTGCTGCGCATTACTTAATGGGCGGAGTCCGTATCAATGAATTTGGTGAAACGAATTTGCCAAATCTTTTTGCTTGCGGTGAATGTGCCTGTAATGGCGTTCATGGTGCCAACAGGCTTGCCAGCAACTCCTTGTTGGATGGATTAGTATTTGCTTCAACCATTTCTGATACAATCAATCAGAAAATTAGTGAAATGCCCAAACCGGAAGATGTTTTGCCGTATGAAGGCTGCCCCGGTGAATGTGATGTTCGGGATTCCGCTGCAGACCCGGCTGCTCTGAAAGAAGAACTGCAGAATATTTTATGGGATAAAGTCGGAATCATTCGGGATGAAGAACATTTACGGCAGGCCCAGGCGGAATTAAATCAATTGATGGAACGGTTTAACCCCCATTCTGACGTGCCGGAACTTGAGCTTGGCAATATGCTTGCGATTGGAATGGTGATTATCAAGGCTGCTTTGGCACGTGAAGAAAGCAGAGGGGGCCATTTCCGACGGGATTTTCCGACTACAGAGGAACCCTGGCAAAAGCATTCTGTCTATATGAAGGGGGATCATCATGTTCGCTACGTTTCAATATGAAGAATTGATTGAACAAGCATTAAAAGAAGATATCGGTACCGGAGATCTCAGTACGCTGATCTTTCCTGAAGGTTACCAGAGTGAAGCCAGAATCTATGCCAAAGCGCATGGCATTGTCTGCGGCCTTTTTATTGCTGAGATGACCTTTAAGAAGATAGATCCGTGCCTAGATGTTCAGATGCAGGTTAAAGATGGAGACTGTATTAGGCCGGGGACTCTGGTCATGAAAATCAATGGTTCACTGGCAGGAATTCTTCAAGCTGAAAGAACCGTACTTAATTTCATTCAGCATCTTTCAGGGATATCCAGTATTACAAGAAGATTTGTTGAACTTGTATCTGATTTAGGCGTTAAGGTCACAGATACGCGCAAAACGATGCCGGGTATGAGAAACCTGCAGAAATACGCTGTCAGGGTCGGCGGAGGAACGAACCACCGTTTTGGTTTGTATGATGCCGTTATGCTTAAGGATAATCATCTGGACGCAATCGGAAATCTGGCTGAGGCTGTTCAAAAAATCAAAACAAAAGTTGGCCATATGGTTAAAATAGAGGTTGAATGTGAAACACTGGAACAGGTACGGGAGGCCGTTCTGAGCGGTGTTGACGTGATTATGCTCGATAATATGTCCCTGCAGGATATGAAAACAGCGGTTCAGTATATTAACCACCGGGTTGTCGTAGAGGCGTCCGGAGGAGTTAGGGAAGACACAGTGCGTCAAATTGCCGAGACAGGCGTTGACATTATTTCGGTAGGCAGGCTTACGCATTCGGTCGAAGCGATTGATTTTTCGATGGTTGTTGATGATTTCAAGCCATCTATTCAGAAGCACCTTCATTCTGCTGAAAAAATATAAGCGAGTACTTATCCGGTTCTAAAGGAGACGGTACAATGATTTTGGTCATCGATATTGGGAATACGAATATTGTACTTGGTGTTTACCAAGACAGTGAGCTTATTTATTACTGGAGAATTTCCACGGATAAAAACAATACATCGGACGAATATGCATCGACAATTAAAAATTTATTTAGTTTTCACGATTTGTCTTTCAGCAATATATCCGGAGCTATTATTTCTTCGGTTGTACCGCCTGTGACGCCTGCACTGGAACAGATGATCAAAAAGTATTTCAGCGTAATCCCGATTATTGTTGGCCCGGGCGTGAAGACGGGCATTTCCATTAATATTGATAATCCCAGGGAGCTCGGTGCAGACAGGATTGTCAACGCTGTTGCTGCCTATACCAAGTATGGCGGGCCATTAGTTATTGTCGATTTTGGTACGGCAACAACTTTTTGCGCCGTCAGTGAAAAGGGAGAGTACTTAGGGGGGGCGATTGCACCTGGAATCGGGATTTCCACTGAGGCACTCTACCAAAAAGCTTCAAAATTGCCTAGAGTAGAGATTATTAAGACCAAAAACGTCATCGGCAAAAATACAGTCAACGGTATGCAAGCGGGAATATATCATGGATTTTGCGGACAGATTGACCGTATTGTCGAACTGATGAAAAAAGAACTTGGCGGAAAAATTAAAGTCATTGCAACCGGTGGTCTGGCTGAACTGATTTTCGGGGATTCCAAAATGATTGATCTTATTGATCCTTTTTTGACGTTGGAAGGGCTTTTGTATATTTATGAAAGAAATTTGCGGTAAGTTGTATACATTGAGGTAAAAATGAAATTAGGGAAGTATCATTTGTCAGATAAGCCTGTTTTTATGGCCCCGATGGCAGGGATAACGGATAAGGCCTTCCGGGAAATCATCCGGCTTACAGGAGGTAAATACGTCATAACGGAAATGATCAGCGATAAAGCACTGCTGCATCATAATGCCAAGACATTTAAAATGCTTGATCTTAAAGGAGAAGAAGGACCTCGAATTGTTCAGCTTTTTGGATCCGAGCCTGTCCCCATGGCCAGAGCAGCTGAGATAGCTGAAACATATGGAGCTGATGTTATAGACATTAATATGGGATGTCCGACACCAAAGATTGTGAAAAACGGTGAAGGGGCATCCCTTCTTCGAAACATTCCGTTAGCGATAGAAATTGTCTCCGAAGTTGTAAAGGCTGTGAAGGTTCCTGTTACCGTTAAAATCCGCTTGGGATGGGATCGTTCCAGTATTGTTGCGCTTGAACTGGCGCCAATGTTAGAGCAGGCAGGAGTAAGCATGCTCACAGTTCATGCCCGGACCAGAGAACAATATTATTCCGGCAAGGCTAACTGGGAGTGGATCCGTAAAATTAAAACAAGAATTGGCATACCTGTGATTGGGAATGGGGATATTCTGTCTCCGGAAGATGCGCTGAAAATGATCCAGCTTACCGGATGTGACGGAGTCATGATAGCGAGGGGAGCTTTAGGAAATCCGTGGCTAATTGGCAGATCCCAATATTATCTTGATACGGAAACACTTCCACAGGAACCAGGCAACAGAGAAAAACTTAGAATACTTATTCAGCATTTTGAAAAGATCATTGAATATAAAGGTGAAAGAATCGGCGTACAGGAGGTCCGCAAACACGCTTCCTGGTATATTAAGGGTATGAAGAAAGCAGCAGAGTACCGGAACCAGATCATGAAAATCAAAAGTTACCAGGAAATGAAGACACTATTTTTAGGCATTTATTCAATGGAATGCCCGGACCATTAATTGGGCTATCAAAATATTAAGTAAATTTGCTTGACAATAAAATGGAGGTTCCTTATAATTACGAGTATTAAAAAGCTAGGAAGAGATTTACAGTGTATATTTTATTTTACTTGTGTATATAATGTCTCACATAAAAGGATTCAAAGAAAAATTACCTCATGAGGAAAAGAGGGAGGGGTATTTTTTATGCCCGAAAAAGAAGTCATTTTAACACTTGATGGTCTGAAAAAACTGGAAGAAGAACTGGAAATTCTAAAGACGCAAAGAAGAAGAGAAGTTGCTGAAAGGATTAAACAAGCCATTGAGTTTGGAGATATATCCGAAAACTCAGAATATGAAGATGCAAAAAACGAACAGGCTTTTATCGAAGGCAGGATCATTACCCTCGAGAAAATGCTGAGAAATGCCAGAGTCATTGACGACAATGATGAAAAAGATCATGTTGCCGTAGGAAGTACAGTGCTGTTGAAAGATGTTGAATACGGGGACGAAGAGGAGTATACCATCGTCGGCTCGGCAGAGGCAGATCCGGCAGTCAATAAGATTTCCAACGAATCACCGGTTGGCAAAGCTGTTCTTGGACAAATCAAAGGCAGCGTTGTTGAGGTTAATGTTCCGGCAGGGATGCTTCGTTATGAAATTGTAGATATTCGCTAGTTTATTATCTGCTTTCTATCAGAATTTGTTTAATGGTTCATTTCAACAAAATGAAGCTGAATTTTAGCCCGTAATACTGCGTGATGGTGTTACGGGCTGGATAGCGTTTACAGGGTACTAGTTGGATAGCGTTATTTGGTATAATATCGTATTAAACAGATGTTGGGGGAAAAAACGATGGAAAATCTGGATATTAATGAACTAATGCGTATTCGTTTGGACAAGCTGGAGAATCTGAGGGCGAAAGGGATTGAACCCTATGCAGACCATTACGTGAGAACTCATTTATCACAGGACATTATCGAGAATTTTGATGAGCTGGAAGGGCAGGATGTCAGCGCAGCTGGAAGAATTATGTCCAAAAGAGATCAAGGGAAAGTTCTTTTCGTGCACATTCAAGACCTTCAGGGGAAAATCCAGATTTATATCCAGGTTGATGCGTTTGGCGAAGAAATGTTTGACACGATAAAGACGTTTGATATTGGTGATATTATCGGCGTCCGCGGCAGCGTTTTTCGTACCAAAAGAGGCGAGATTTCGATAAAGGCTAAGGATATTATATTGCTGTCAAAATCCCTGAGACCGCTGCCAGAAAAATTTCATGGGCTTACCAACGTTGATATTCGTTACCGTCAGCGTTATCTTGATTTGATCATGAATGGAGAAGTGAAGGAAACATTTATCACCAGAAATAAAATTATCAGAACAATGCGTGAGTATTTGGAAGAGAAAGGATTCCTGGAGGTTGAGACGCCTACGCTGCTTCCAATCGCAGGCGGTGCAACTGCAAAGCCTTTCATCACGCATCATAACGCGCTTGATATGCAGTTATACATGAGGATAGCTCTGGAACTTCCGCTTAAAAGGCTGATTGTGGGCGGTTTCGAAAAGGTATTTGAAATTGGCCGTAATTTTCGGAATGAAGGAATTTCGATTAAGCATAACCCTGAATTTACCATGATGGAACTATATCAGGCCTATGCAAATTATGAAGATATTATGAACCTTACAGAGGATATGATCGTTTATATTGTTGAGAAAGTTCTCCATACCCAGGAAATTACTTATCAGGGTGAGAAGATCAATTTTGCGAAGCCCTGGCGCCGCTTGCCAATGCTTGACGCAGTTAAAGAGTATGCCGGAATAGATTTTACCAAAATTGAAACCGATGAAGAAGCCAGAAAAGTTGCCATGGAGAAAGGGCTGCAAATTAATGCACTGGAAACCAAGGGCAAAATCATCAATGAGGTTTTTGAAGAATTTGTTGAACCAAAACTTATCCAACCAACTTTTATCATCGGTCATCCTGTAGAAATTTCTCCTCTCGCAAAAAGGAATGCAGTAAATCCTGAGTATACGGACAGGTTTGAGGTATTTATTTATGGTAGAGAGGCAGGAAATGCATTTTCGGAGTTAAATGATCCTATTGATCAGAGAGGAAGATTCGAAAAACAGGTTCTGGAAAGAGAAAAGGGCGATGATGAGGCGCACATGATGGATGAAGACTTTCTTCAAGCGCTTGAATATGGACTTCCGCCCACAGGCGGACTTGGTATTGGGATCGACAGGCTCGTAATGCTTCTGACAGACTCAGCCTCTATCAGGGACGTTATCTTATTCCCTACCATGAAATCCAGAGAAGATTAATAAAAAATGAATATTTAATTAAGAAAATGATTATCCTTTAGATATTCGTAGAATTTTGCAGAAAAAACGAAGCATTCTTGACCTAGTGATGTTTAAACTGGAATAAAGATGCTTGAAAGGTACTGACAACTTTGTTATTATAACTAAGCGCTCGGGACACAACGAGCCAAAAGAATCAAGGTCATTGGTCGCTCCCGGACATTCATGTCCTCCGCGACGAAGACATAGGAAGTTCAAATTCTGATGCCATCCATGGCGAATTTGAACTTAGGGGCATCCATGCTCCGCAAAGGTCATTGAAAACTGAACAACAAGAATGAAATAAAAAGCTAGACTCGTCAATGAAATTTGGTAAACAAACGAGCTTGAATCAAG